>CAMOEO010000040.1 GCA_946612175.1 uncultured Verrucomicrobiota bacterium | reverse complement strand
GGCGGCGCTGCCGGCGGACTGGTCGCCGATTCCGGTCGGCAAACCGAACGACGCCTACGCGAAGTTCTTCACGGGCCGTAGCTTCCTGCACCCGCTCACGACGTCGCAGGTGCCGGCCTTCGGCGTGACCTTCGAACCCGGCTGCCGCAACAACTGGCACATCCACCACGCCAAGACCGGCGGCGGGCAGGTCCTCGTCTGCACCGCCGGCCGCGGCTACTACCAGGAGTGGGGCAAGCCCGCCGTCGAGATGACGCCGGGCGTCACGGTGAACATCCCCGCCGGCGTCAAGCACTGGCACGGCGCCGCGCCCGACAGCTGGTTCCAGCACATCGCCCTCGAAGTCCCCGGCACCGGCGGCCGCAACGAGTGGCTCGAACCCGTCGACGACGCGGCCTACGCCGAAGCAATCTCACAGAACTCATCCAAAAACACCCCCCGGCAATGAAAACAACCCTCCTCTCTCTTTGCGCCGCCGCCACCGCGGCGGCCGCATTCGCCCAGAACCCCGCGCCCGCGGCCGACGCCGCGGCCGACGCCAACCCCAAGGACCCCATCATGCAGATCGACGACCTCCTCTCCTCCTCCGGCGCCTTCTTCCTCGCCACCGCCGACGGCGACCAGCCCAAGCTCCGCCCGCTCGGCGCGCACCACGTCGTGGACGGCAGGCTGTGGCTCGGCGTGGGCGAGTTCAAGAACGTCTACCGCCAGCTCGCCGCCAACCCGAAGTGCGAGGTCGTCGCGCTCCAGCCCGACGGCGGCAAATGGCTCCGCTGGACCGGCCGCGCCGTCTTCGCCGAGGGCGAGGAGCGCGAGAAGCTCGAGGAGGTCTTCCTCGAGGCCGCGCCCGGCCTGCGCAAGATCTACGACAAGACCCCCGGCAAGCGGATGATGTGCTTCACGCTCGAGGACGCCCGCGCGGAGCTGATCCCGCTGATGCCGCCCGGCGAGATCCTGCTCGACGAGACCGACGGCGCGTGGGACAAGACCTTCCCGCTCTCCGACAGGGTCGAGCACGAGAAGGTGTCCTTCCGCAACCGCTACGGCATCACGCTCGCGGCCGACCTCTACAAGCCCAAGGGCGCGGAGGGGAAGCTCCCGGCCGTCGCCGTCTCCGGCCCCTTCGGCGCCGTGAAGGAGCAGTCGAGCGGCCTCTACGCCCAGCACCTCGCCGAGAACGGCTTCGTCGCGATCGCCTTCGACCCCTCGTTTACCGGCGAGAGCGGCGGCACGCCGCGGCGGATGGCCTCGCCCGACATCAACACCGAGGACTTCCTCGCCGCCGTCGACTTCCTCTCCGTCCGGGGCGACGTCGACCCGGAGAAGATCGGCATCCTCGGCATCTGCGGCTTCGGCGGGATGGCGGTGAACGCCGCCGCGCTCGACCCGCGGATCAAGGCGACCGTCGCCATGACGATGTACGACATGACGAAGGTCACGCGCGAGGGCTACTTCGGATCGTCCGACACGACCGCCCAGCGCATGGAGGCGCGCCGCGCGATGGCCGCGCAGCGCACCGAGGACTACCGCTCCGGCGCCTACAAGCGCGCCGGCGGCGTCGTGGACCCGCTGCCCGAGGACGCGCCATGGTTCGTGAAGGACTACTACGACTACTACAAGACGCCGCGCGGCTACCACAAGCGCAGCGGCAACTCCAACGACGGCTGGAACGTGACCGGCTGCCAGTCCTTCCTCAACATGCCGCTGCTCTCCTACGCGCACGAGATCGCGACGCCCGTCCTGCTGATCCACGGCGAGAAGGCGCACTCCCGCTACTTCAGCGAATATGCCTTCGAGAAGATGACCGGCATCTCCGTGAAGGGCGAGAGCGCCAAGGTCGGCAACAAGGAGCTGCTGATCATCCCCGGCGCCTCCCACGTCGACCTCTACGACGACGTGGCCGGCGTCATCCCCCACGACCGCATCGCGGCCTTCTTCCGCGAGAGCCTGTGAAGCCGACGACCGCCCGCGCCCGCTCCGGCTTCGCCGACCGGCCCGAATCACGGCTCGCAAGTCTCGCTTTCGCCCACGGCGCGATTGTGGTAGACTCCGCGCCATGGACATCGATAAAGCCAGGGAGTTCTTCTCCAACGACCGGTTCGCGACCGAGAACGGGATCGTGCTCGAGGAGCGCGACGAGCGCCACGCCGTCGCGAGCCTCGTGCTCGCCGAGCGCCACCGCAACGCGCACGGCGGCGTGATGGGCGGCGCGATCTTCACGCTCGCCGACTTCGCCTTCGCGGCGCTCACGAACGGCCCCGGCCGGGCGACCGTCGCCCAGCAGGTCTCGGTCAGCTTCCTCGCCGCCCCCAAGGGCGGCCGGCTCGTCGCCACGGCCCGCTGGCGCAAGGACGGCCGCAGCTCCTGCGTCGTGAACGTCGACGTCGCCGACGACACCGGCCGCGACGTCGCGCAGTTCGTCGGCACGGGCTTCAAGCTCCCCACCCCATGAACGACCCGAATCAAAGACCCACCATGCAAACCCCTTCCGACTGGACGCGCGCCGCGGGCGCGCTTCTCGACGAGATGCGCCGCCGCGCGCCCCTCGTGCACTGCCTCACCAACCACGTCGTCACCAACTTCACCGCCAACGTGCTCCTCGCCGCGGGCGCGGCCCCGGCGATGATCCACGACCCGGAGGAATCCGCGATGTTCGCGGGCGTCGCCTCCGCCCTGCTCGTGAACGTCGGGACGATCGAGCGCGAGCAGGCCGAGGCGATGCGCCGCGCCGTCGCCTCCGCGAACGCCGCGGGCCGCCCGTGGGTGCTGGACCCGGTCGCCGTCGGCGCGCTGCCCCTGCGCACGACGCTCTCCGCCGAGCTCGTCGCGCAGCATCCCGCGATGGTCCGCGGCAACGCCTCCGAGATCCTCGCCCTCGCCGGCGAGGGCGAGGGCGGCCGCGGCGTCGACTCCACCCAGGGCGTGGACGCCTCCGCGGAGGCCGCGATCGGCCTCGCCGAGCGCACCGGCGCCGCGGTGCTCGTCACCGGCCCGGTCGACCTCGTCGTCGCCCCCGGCGGCGCGGCGCCCGTCCGGATCGCCAACGGCGTGCCCCTCCTCACGCGCGTCACGGGCGTCGGCTGCTCGCAGGGCGCGCTCTGCGCCGCGCTCTGCGCCGCGGCGGACGGCGACGCGCGCCTCGCGGCCGTGACGGCCGCGCTGCTCGTCGGCATCGCCGGCGAGCGCGCCGCTCGCGTCTCCTCGCGGCCCGGCTCGTTCGCGGTCGCGCTGCTCGACGCGCTCGACGAGATCGACGCGACGATCCTCGAGGCCGAGGGCCGGGTGCTCGCCTGACCTCCGCCCCGGGAAAAGCAAAACCGCGGATTGCGCGGAGGGGGGCGTTCGGATAGAATCGGGCCTCCTCTGCCCCCTTCCACCCCGCACAACGGATTCGCCATGGACCTCGCCCCCCTCCCCTCCGACGCCGGCCTCTGGTCGATCGTTCCCCCGCTGCTGGCCATCGCGATGGCCCTCGTCACCAAGGAGGTCGTCTTCTCGCTCTTCCTCGGCATCCTCGCGGGCCTCGGCATCTACGCCGCGCAGGCGCCGCTGCCGCTCCACCAGCTGCCCGTCGCGCTCGTCTCCCTCGTCCAGGGCAGCATCGGCGACGGAGACCACCTCGCCGTCCTCGTCTTCGCGTTCTTCATGGGGCCGCTCATCGCCGTCATGACGCGCGCCGGCGGCGCCAACGCCTTCGGCCGGTGGGCCGTGAAAAACCTCCGGACCGCGGTCGGCGCCAAGCTCGCGACCGTCGTCTTCGGGCTGCTCTTCTTCGTGGACGACTACTTCAACTGCCTCACGATCGGAAACGTGATGCGCCCGGTGACGGACAAGTTCCGCATCTCGCGCGAGAAGCTCGCCTACTTCGTCGACGCCACCGCCGCGCCGATCTGCGTCATCGCGCCGATCACGACGTGGGCCGCCTACATCGTCTCGATCTACGCGGACAACGTCCCGGGCGTCCCGGGGATGACCGCGTTCCTGCGCGCGATCCCGTTCAACCTCTACTCGATCCTCTCGGTCGCGATGGTGCTCTGGCTCGCGCTGCGCCGCGGCGGCGACTACGGCCCGATGGCCGAGGCCGAGGCGCGCGCGCAGGCCGGCGACCCCGTGGGAGCCGCGGCGGCGGACTCGCACGACGAGGCGCTCGATCCGGCCGTCGTCTCGCCACGCGGCCGCGTGTGGGACCTGGCGCTCCCGGTCGTCGTCCTCGTCGTCTCCGGCATCGCGCTCATGCTTTCCCTCGGCGGCTACTGGTCGGCCCCGGCGGAGGGCGCGGAGCCGGTCACCGTCTTCGCCGCCATCGGCAACACGCAGGCCGCGCTCGCGTTCGCGACGGCCTCCTTCCTCGGTCTCGTGGCCGCGTTCCTCCTCATGATCCCGCGCCGCGTCCTTTCCTACAGGGAGTTCTTCGCGTGCATCCCCGCGGGCATCCGGATGATGGTCTCCGCGCTCATCATCCTGGCGCTGGCGTGGACGCTCTCGACGATCTGCAACAAGCTGCTCGGCATCGACCAGTTCATCGCCGGCGAGGTCGACCGCGCCGCCAGGTCCGGCGTGCTGCCGCTTTCGCTCCTCCCGGCCGCGCTCTTCCTGCTCGCCTCCGTGATCGCCTTCTCGACGGGCACCTCGTGGGGCACGTTCGGCATCCTCATCCCGATCGCGATCGCCGTGTGCAACAAGGTGGACCCCTCGCTCAACGCCCTCGTGCTCTCCTCGATCCTCTCCGGCTCCGTGATGGGCGACCACTGCTCGCCGATCTCCGACACGACGATCCTCTCCTCGACCGGCTCGCAGTGCCGCCACATCGACCACGTGCGGACGCAGCTTCCCTACGCGCTCACCGTCGGCGCCGTGAGCGCCGTCGGCTACGTCGTCGCCGGCCTCACCCGATCCCTCGCCTACGGCGTCTCCGCGGCCGTCACGCTCGCCGCCTCCACGGCGCTGCTCTTCGCCGCGCTCCTCGCCCTCCCGCGCCTCCTCCCCGGCCCCGCCGCGCGGCGCTAGCCCCCGCGCGCCTTCCCCACCCCGCGCGGAATCCGGTAGACTCCGAAACGCCGCCGACAACGCCATGAAACCCGCACCTCCCCCCATCCCGGAACGCCGCGCCGCCCCCATCGACTGGCCCGCTCTCGTCGCGGCCGCCCGCGCGGCCGCGCGCCGCGCCTACGCCCCCTACTCGCACTACGCCGTCGGCGCCGCGCTCCTCGCCGAGGACGGCGCCGTCTTCTCCGGCTGCAACGTCGAGAACGCCTCCTACGGCCTCACCAACTGCGCCGAGCGCACCGCGCTGTTCAAGGCCGTGTCCGAGGGACGCCGCCGCTTCCGCGCCCTCGCCATCGCCGGCGGCACCCCGAAGGCCCCCGCCGTCCCCTGCGGCGCCTGCCGGCAGGCCCTCGCCGAGTTCTGCCCGCCGGACCTCCCCGTCGCCGTCGCCCCGCTGCGGCGTGGCGCCCCGGTCGTCCGGGCCCTCGCCGAATACCTCCCCCACTCCTTCGCCCTCCGCACCTGACCCCGCCATGTCCCGCCACGACGACATCCCTATGACGCCCGCCATCCGCGTCCTCCGCGCGGCCAAGGCCGACTTCACCGCGCACTCGTACAAGTACGAGGAGCGCGGCGGCACCGCGCAGGCCGCGCGCGAGCTCGGGATCGACGAGCACCGCATCGTCAAGACCATCGTCCTGAAGAACGGCGCCGGCCGGCCGCTGATCATGCTCATGCACGGCGACCGCGAGATCTCGACCAAGGCCCTCGCCCGCGCCCTCGGGGAGAAGTCCGTCGAGCTCTGCGAGCGCGCGGAGGCCGAGCGGCACAGCGGCTACCACTGCGGCGGAACCTCCCCCTTCGGATTCCGCCGCCCCGGCGTCCCGGTGTACGTCCAGCGCTCCGTCCTCGACCTGGACTGGATTGCCATCAACGGGGGCCAGCGCGGCCTCTTCGTCCGCATCGCCCCCGCCCTGCTGACCTCGATCCTCGGCGCCCGCCCGCTCGACGCCGAGCAGGCCGCCCCCTGAACCGCCCTCGCGGCTTGACGAAACCCCCGTTTTTTGGGATAGTCTCCCCATCCGCTTTCCCCGGTCCGGCGCGCCGCTCCCGGCGCCCGGCCGAACGAGAACGCTCCAATCCCCCACAACCATGGCAAAGACCGCACTCATCACGGGCATCACCGGCCAGGACGGCGCCTATCTCTCCCGATTCCTCCTTTCCAAGGGCTACGAGGTCTACGGCCTCCTCGCCCGCCGCTCCACCCCCACGACCTGGCGCCTGCAGTACCTCGGCGTCCTCGACAAGGTGCACCTGATCGACGGCGACCTCACCGACATCGCCTCGATCGTCCGCGCGCTGCTCGCCTGCAAGCCCGACGAGGTCTACAACCTCGGCGCGCAGAGCTTCGTCGCGACCTCGTGGGCGCAGCCGATCCTCACCGCCAACGCCACCGGCCTCGGCGCCCTGAACATCCTCGAGGCGATCCGCCAGGTCCGCCCCGAGGCGAAGTTCTACCAGGCCTCGACCTCCGAGATGTTCGGCAAGATCCAGGAGCCCGTCCAGAGCGAAAGGACGCCCTTCTACCCGCGCAGCCCGTACGGCGTCGCGAAGCTCTTCGCGCACTGGTCGACGATCAACTACCGCGAGAGCTTCGGCCTCTTCGGCTGCTCCGGCATCCTCTTCAACCACGAGTCGCCCCTCCGCGGCATCGAGTTCGTGACGCGCAAGGTCACGGACGCCGTCGCGCGCATCAAGCTCGGCGCGCCGTCGCGCGACGGGGACGGCGTCCAGAAGGACCTGCACCTCGGCAACATCGACGCGAAGCGCGACTGGGGCTTCGCCGGGGACTACGTCGAGGCGATGTGGGCCATGCTCCAGCAGCCGGAGCCCGACACCTACGTCGTCGCCACCGGCCGCACGACGACCGTGCGCGACATGTGCAAGATCGCGTTCGACCACGTTGGCCTCGACTACGAGAAGTACGTCGTCGTCGACCCGAAGTTCTACCGCCCCGCCGAGGTCGACCTGCTGCTCGGCAACCCCGCCAAGGCCAGGGAGAAGCTCGGCTGGGAGGCGAAGACCTCCCTCGAGGAGCTCATCACGATGATGGTCGACGCCGACCTCGCCCGCGTCCGCCACGAGCTTTCCTAGCGCCTCCGGGAGACCTGCGATGAACGACCCCTTCCCCGCCGCCGAGCCCGTTTCCGAACCTGCCCCCGCGCCCGCCGCCGAGCCACCCGCCGAACCCGCCGCCGTCCGTCTCTCCGTGCCGGCCGTCCTCCTCGCCACGGTCGCCTCGGCCGGGACGCTGCTGCGCCTCGCCGCCGCGTTCCTCGCCTGGTTCGCCACGGCGTGCGTCCCCTACTACAACGTCGGCACGACGATCGGCCTCGTCGCCACGGCGGTGGACGTCGCCCGCGGCCGTCCGGTCTCCCCCGTCGAGCTCTTCGACCGCCGCCACCGCGAACGCATCGTCCCGTTCTTCCTCACGCTCGGCCTCGCGTTCGCCGCCACGATGGCGCTCCCGATGTTCGTCGCCCTCGTCGCCGTCCAGTTCCGCGCGCTCGTCGCCGCCTTCCCCGGCAGCGCCGCCGCGCAGTTCGCGACGAACCCCTGGCTGCGCGACCTCGCGCTGCTCGCCGCCCTCCCCGCGCCGCTCGTCGTCTGCGCGTCGCTCTCCCTCGCGGTGCCGATCCTCCTCGACACCGGCGCGTGCGGCCTCCGCGCGCTTTCGCTGAGCCGCCGCCTCGTCGAGGGCAACCTCGCGGCCGTGGCCCTCCTCGAGCTGGTGCCCGCCGTCCTCGCCCTCGCCGTCGCCCGCCTGCTCCCCCTCGCCGGCGCCGGCACGCTGGCGATCCTCGCGGCCGAGGGCGTCGTCGCCGTCTTCGCGCTCTCGCTCTTCGGCCAGCTCTACAAGGCCCTCCGCCCCGCCCTCCCGGCCGACGCCGCGCACGGCTGCGGGGCCTCCGCCGCGTAGCCTCCATCCCCTCCCCCGCCCCGCGCCCCCATGTCCGGCAAGACCCTCCTCATCATCCCCACCTACGACGAGCGCGACAACGTCGGCCCCATCTCCCAGGCCGTCTTCCGCTCCGCGCCCGAAGCGCACATCCTGTTCGTCGACGACGATTCGCCCGACGGCACCGGCGCCCTCCTCGACGAGATGGCCGCCGCCGACCCGCGCGTCCACGTGCTGCACCACGGCGAGAAGGCCGGCCTCGGCCGCGCCTACGTGGCGGGGTTCAAGTGGGGGCTCGAGCGCGGCTACGACCACCTCTTCGAGATGGACGCCGACGGCTCCCACGACCCGCGCGAGATCCCCGCGTTCCTCAAGGCCGCGGAGGACGGCGCCGACCTCGTCCTCGGCACCCGCTACAAGGGCGGCATCCGCGTAATCAACTGGCCGCTGAACCGCCTGCTCATCTCCATGTCGGCCGGCGCCTTCGTCCGCCTCGTCACCGGACTCCCGGTCTCCGACCCGACCGGAGGCTACAAGTGCTACTCCGCCGAGGTCCTCCGCGCCATCGACCTCGACTCCATCGTCTCCAACGGCTACTCCTTCCAGATCGAGACCACCTTCAAGGCCTGGACCCGCTCCTTCCGCATCGCCGAGATCCCGATCGTCTTCGAGGACCGCCGCGCCGGCTACTCCAAGCTCTCCCGCGCCATCGCCCGCGAGGCGTTCTTCATGGTCTTCCGCCTCGCCTGGCGCAACCGCTTCCGCCGCCGCCCCCGCTTCCCCCGCCCCGCGCCCGTCCGCTAGCAACGCCCGCCATGGACACGATCCACGTCCCCCCCGCACCCGCCCCCGCCCCGGCTCCGGCCCCCTCCCGGGCCTCGACGACGATCATCACGTCCGCCGAGAAGGCCGCCGAGCCCGCCTCCGCCTCCCGGCCTTCGACGACGATCATCCCGCCCGCCGGGAAGTCCGCCGAACCCGCCGCGGAACCCGCGCCCGGCGCCCCCGGCCCGGGCGCCCCCGGGGCCGAGTCCGCGCCCCCGCCCGAGCCTCCCCCCATGCCCCCGCCCCTGCCCCCGGCGCCCCCCGCGCCGCCCCCGCGCCGGCCGCCGGCCGTCGCCACCGCCGGGTTCTGGCGCCAGGTCTGGCACGGCTGCCTCGTCTCCTCCTTCGCCCTTGTCGCCGGCACGATCCTCCTCCTTCTTCTCCTCTCCCGCGGCTGCTCGCAGCTCGCCGCCGGCATCGAGCGCGGCCGCGCCTCCGACCCCTTCGCCAAGACCGGCGTCGAATCGCTCAACCTCGGCTCCGAGGCCTCCGAGGAGGACGCCCCCCGCGTCCTCTACGTCCGCCTCCGCGGCGAGATCTCCTCCGAGTCCGGCGTCTCCTCCGCCTGGGCCCCCGACCCCGGCTCCGCCCCCGCCGCCCTCCGCGCCATCCGCAGGGCGACGCTCGACCCGGAGATCGACGCCATCCTGCTCGACGTCGACAGCCCCGGCGGCGATGTCACCGCCAGCGACGTGCTCTGGGACGCGCTCCAGGCCTTCCGCGCCTCGCGCCAGGACACCGCCACGCCGCGCTTCGTCGTCGCCCTCTTCGGCGCGACCGCCGCCTCCGGCGCCTACTACGCCGCCGCCGCCGCGGACTGCATCGTCGCCCACCCGACGACCTTCACCGGCTCCATCGGCGTCAAGATCGAGTCGATCAACATCCGCAAGCTCGCCAACGACAACGGCGTCCAGGCCGTCTCCATCACCTCCGGCAAGAACAAGAACATGCTCTCGCCGATGGAGGACCTCACGCAGGAGCAGCGCGCCATGCTCCAGAAGCAGGTCGACGCGATGCACGCCCGCTTCGTCGAGATCGTCGCCAAGGGCCGCCGCCTCTCCGAGGACCGCGTCCGCGCCCTCGCCGACGGCCGCATCCTGCTCGCCCCCGAGGCGAAGGAGGCCGGGCTCGTCGACGAGATCGGCTACCTCGACGACGCCCGGGCCGAGGTCCGCAAGCGCCTCGGCGGCCGCATGCCCCTCTATGTCCGCTACGAGGAGGAGGGCGAGCTGCTCCGCTCCCTGATCTCCCCGTCCTACGTCGGCTCCGTCCTCCGGGAGGCGATCCCCTCCGCGGGCCTCCCCGCCCTCCTCGGCACCCCCGCCCCCCGCGCCGAATAGGCGCGGCGGCGCGTCCCCCCCGCCCCGCCATGCAGCACCTCTCCTCCTTCTTCGAGGCGGCGATGCTCCTCTGCTTCGCCGCCAGCTGGCCCTTCTCCATCCTGAAGGCGCTCCGCACCAAGGTCGTCGCCGGCAAGAGCCCGGCGTTCATGATCGTCATCGAGATCGGGTACGTCTCCGGCATCCTCTACAAGCTCACCGGAAAGACCGACGCGGTGATCTGGCTCTACGTCCTCAACCTCCTCATCGTCGGCACCGACCTGGCGCTCTACTACCGCTACCGCGGCAACGCGCCCGCGGCGCCCTCCGCGCGCTGAGGCCCGCGCCCCGGGCCGCCCGGCCTACGCCCCCGGCGGGATCCGGTTCGTCACGTACGCATGGCGCGCCATGAGCGTCGCCACGATCTCGTCGCGCAGCATCCGCACCCACGTCTCTCGGTCCACCGTCCGGCACACCTCGATGTCGTCCCACGGCGGGTCGCGGTGCATGAAGCAGGTGCACGTCCCGAGGAACATCACGAACACCGCCTGGAAGCGCTCCGGCGTCTCGTCCGGCATCGCCATGCGCAGCAGCGCGCGGAACACGCCCACGACCGGCAGGAACACGTCGCGGTAGATGCGCTCGCAGTACTCGGTCGGCGACGACCGCTCCTGCGCCACCAGACGCCGGAACAGCGCCCGGCCGGGCGTGTCGAGCAGGAAGAGCTCCAGCATGAAGTCGAACCACTTCTCCAGCGCCGCCTTCCACGACGCCGCGTCGTGCACCGTCCCGATCAGGTCCTCCAGCGGCCGCGCGGACTTCTGGAACTCCTGCTCGAAGATCGCCTCGTACAGCGCCTCCTTCGACGTGAAGTAGTAGTTGATCGACGCGCCGTTGACCTTCGCCTTCTGCGCGATCATCCGCACCGTCGTGTCGCGGAACCCGTAGCGCGAGAACAGTTCGCGCGCCGCGATCATGATCTGGTCGTAGGTCGGGACCGTCCGTCCCCTCTTCGCTCGCTTCATGGAAGGCCTCCCGGACGCCCCTCTGTTTGAAACATCCGTTTGACGGGGGAGCCTACCACGCCCCGCGGCCAAAGTCAATCGGGACCCCGTGCACGGCATGCGCGCAGCTCCGCATTTCATTCGCCGACCGTCGTTTAAATTCCTGCGATTCTCCACTTCCATAGCGGAAATTCATCGTATGACACGGGGATGCTCAAGCCGTGAGAATTCGGTGGGACGAGTCGGCGTTCTTGCCGGCGCCCTTGCCCCCGGAACCCTCTTTCTGCTACACTCCCTTCGTCGTCGGGCCGCGCCCCTCAGCCGGCCCCCGCCGCCCAGCCCCCGGAAACGAAAGACCCCCATGCATCCCGACACCATCGTCACCATCGGCCGGCAGTTCGGCGCCGGCGGCCGCGAGATCGGCCGCCGGCTCGCGGAGGTCCTCGGCCTCCCCTTCTACGACCGGGAGCTGCTCGCCCTCGCCGCGCAGGGGAGCGGCCTCTCCGAGCATCTTTTCGAGCAGCACGACGAGAAGCCCGCCGACAGCCTGCTCTACGCCGCCTGGACCGGCCCGTTTCATCCGCCGGAGCCGCCGCTCGGGCAGCAGGTCTGCCTCGCGCAGTTCCAGGCCATCCGCGACCTCGCCGCCCGCGGCGGGGGCGTCGTCGTCGGACGCGCCGCCGACTTCGTCCTCGCCGGCCGCCCGCACCTCGTCCGCATCTTCCTCTACGCCCCCGTCGAGGCGCGCGTGGAGCGCCTCCGCGCGCGCCGCGAAGGGCTCTCCCCCGAGGAGGCCCGCCGGACGATCCGCGTCGCCGACCGCCGCCGCGCCGCCTTCTACGGCTACTTCACCGACCGCAAGTGGGGCGACCCCGCCACCTACGACCTCTGCCTCGACACCTCCCGCCTCCCCGTCGAGCGCGCCGTCGAGGTCCTCCGCGCCTTCGTCGAGGCCGCAGGCTAGCCCCATGAAGCCCCGCCCCGCCGGATGCCTCGCGCTCGCCCTCCTGGCGCTCGGGAGCGCCATCATGGTCGCCGACTGCCGCGCCCTCCGCGGCCGCGCGGAGCCGGAGGCCGCCAGGGCCGACGGCGCGCCCCGGATCGTCTCGTTCGTCCCCGCCGCGACGGAGATGCTCTTCGCGCTCGGGCTCGGCTCCAACGTCGTCGGCCGCTCCCGCTTCTGCGACTGGCCGCCCGAGGCCGCCGGCCTGCCCGTCGCGGGCGACCTCCTCACGCTCGACGAGCGCCGCGTCGCCGCGCTCGCCCCCACGCACGCCGTCGTGTACGCGTCCGACGCCCAGGGCCAGGCCCCCCTCCTGCGCGCCCTCGGCGCCGAGCCCGTCGAGGGCCGCACCGAGGGCGCCGCTTCGATCGTCGCATTCGCCGACCGCCTCGGCGACCTCTTCCCCGGCCGCACCAATGGCTTCGCCGCCGGACCCTGGCGCGCCGAGATGCTCGCCATCGCCGCCGCCCCGCCCCCGCCCCCCGGCGCCCCGCGCGCCCTCGTCGCCGTCTCCCACCCCGACGCCCCCTGGACCGACGCCTTCGCCGCCGGCGGCGACACCTTCTACGACGAGGTCCTCCGCGCCGCCGGGCTCTCCAACGCCCTCTCCTCCGCCCGCGGCTACCCCCGCCTCACGCCCGAGCGCATGCTCGCCCTCGCGCCCGAGATCGTCTTCGACGTCCTCCCCCCCGGCATGGGCGCCCCCGCCGGCGGCGACTACTGGTCCTTCCTCCCCCCGGACGTCCGCGTCGTTCCCCTCCGCGACTCCGCCGCCGTCCGCCCCGGCCCCCGCCTCCCCGCCCTCCGCGACCTCCTCCGCGCCGCCGTCCGTCCTCCGTCGGACGAATAGACGAATCAAGATGCCGCGCCCTCTTGCGCGGCGGACGGGCTTCGCATAGAATTCGCCGCCCAAGCCACGACGGAGGCGGTTCCGCCCCGCGACAAACGGAATCCCGTGCGAATCGGGAGCTGTTGCGCAACTGTGAGCTTCCATACGCCCCGGCCATCGCGCCACCCCGGACGAGGTTCTCCGCCTCGCGAGGGGGAAGGCCCGGCCGGGGCTCCAAGGGGGCGAGCCAGAAGACGTGCCGCGGGGAAGGGCCAGAGGGCAATCCCGCCCTCCCCCGCCCCTTCGCCCGCTGGTCGCAAAGGAACAACAAATGAAACACCTCCTCCGCGTCGCCGCGCTCGCGGCGTTCGTCTCGTCCGCCGCACCCCCCGCGGCGCGGGCCGCGTTCACGATGGACGACATCCACTTCTGGGTCGGCGAGGGGACGAACCGGATGGTCGTCGTCGTGGACTGGAACGTGCCGGGCGAGCCCTCGTCGCTCGCCTGGGGCTACCGCTGGAACGGCGCGCCCGTCCCGGTGGCGCGGGCCATCGCGGACATCGCCCGCGAGGACAACCGCCTGCACTACTTTTCCTCGCAAACGAAATTGGGGACGTCGGTCGACGGATTCGGCTACGACCGGTCCGACGTCGCCGCCGCGTTCGACCTCGGCTCGGAGACGGCGACCGACGCGGACGCCCTTTTCGCCGCCTATGCGGAGCCCTACTACTGGGCGCAATCGCCCGGGACGGGGCCAGATTTCGCGTCCGTTGCGTGGACCTACGGTTCCGGTGTCGACTACGACCGCGCGACGGACGGAAGCTGGTACTGCTTCAAGCGCACAAACTGGGAGACAGGGGAATC
>CAMOEO010000039.1 GCA_946612175.1 uncultured Verrucomicrobiota bacterium | reverse complement strand
CGCCGTTGACCGTAAGCGTCACTCCTTCTTTGATGTAGATGACGGCCGTCGCGCCAACCGCAAGTTTCAATCCCGGCCCGGTGCCGGTGTTCGTGAGCGTCAGGTCGGACTCCACCTTGTACACGGTGTTGTTCGCGAGCTCCTTGCCCACGTCGCCAGGGCCGAGCGTGTCGAACGACGTGAATCCCGCGCGCGCCGCGGGGACGGCGGCGGCCAAGGCTGCGAGAATGCGGAAGAGTTTCATCGTTTGTCCTGAGGTGCGGCCGAGCGGGCCGCTAGGTTGACTGCACGCGAAGGCCGAAAAGGCTGCAGGCGTCCGCATCCGGTCTCCTGCGCGCATGGGCGCGGGACAACGCCCGCGCCTCGCGAGCGCGGGGCGCGCGCGCGGCCGGCGGGCGGGGAATGCGGAGGCGGTCTGTCATGCGGAGCGGAAATCGGAGCGCATTCTACACGAAAACAGCCCCGTGCAAAACAAAAAAATGCCCGGACGCTCCCCGCTCCGGCGGCGTCCAGCCCCGGATCTCGGCCTCGATGGCGCAGGCGCCATCGGCGTCGGGGACGAGTTCGATCCCGATGCGGGATCCGAGGGAGCGGAGCCGTTCTGCGGGTTCTATGGCGGGATGGGAGCTAGGGTTCGTGCAGGTCGGAGAGGAGAACCTGGAGCTTCTGCTTGGCGCGGTGGATGCGGACCTTCACGAGGTTCTCCGAGGCGCCGGTCTCGTGGGCGATCTCGCGAATGGAGAGCTCGCCGACCTGGAAGAGCGTGAAGGCCTCGCGCAGCAGCGGGGGGAGCTGCTCGAGGGCTTTCTGGATGCGGTTGCGGAGGTACTCCGCGTCGGAGGGGGAGGGGGCGGGCATCGTCGCGCCCGCGGCGTCCTCGCCGATCTCGTCCACGAAGGCGAGCTTCGCGTCGTCGCGCCAGGCGTTCTTGCGGAGGTTCTTGGCGATGGTGAAGACGAGGCCCGCGACGGCCGCGTCGTTGTCGCGCAGGTCGTCGCGCATCTCCCAGATCTTGAGGAAGGCGCGCTGCGTCAGGTCGCAGGCGTCCTCGTAGGTCGACCCGCTGGCGACGAGCCAGTTGGTGAGCTTGGGGGCGAGGGCGCGGTAGTGTTCTTCGACCGTCATGATGCGGGGAATGCCGGCATCGGGGGCGCCGGGAGGTTGAAGGCGGCTGCGAAGAGCCGTCCGAGCGCGTCGTCGCGGCGGAGCGCGGCGTCGGGGACGGCCTCGATGGCGTCGGTGCGGGCGTCGTTCACCACGAGCCCGGGGCGCTCCGCGCCGGCGGCGCCGGCAGGGGCGGCGGGGGGCGGAATCGTGGCGGGGTTCTGGACGGAGGTCCGGTTGGTGTGGAAGGAGATGTCCATGGCGGTTGGCGGGGGCGCAGATCGGAGGTCGGGGGTTCCGGATCGGAACGGACCTTCGGGTTCCCGGGCCGCAATCGGCGGCCAGGGGACACGCTTTGCGTTCGCATGTCGACTATCATACACGAAACCGTTCCGAAACGTTACAACTTTTTTCACGGGGACGAAAAGGGGACGGCGCGCGGCGCAATCGCGCCGCGCGCCGTCGGATCGCGCCGCCGGGTCGCTACGCCTGGATGGCGTCGCGCATCGACTGGGTCTCGGCGGACCGGACGGCCTGCATCAGCTGGACGACCGCGTCGACGAGCGACTGGGCCTGGTTGAAGAGGTCCTTGGTCTGCTCGAGCTCGTCCTGCGTCCGGGTCTGCTGGGCCTCGTAGTCCTTGGCCTTCGCGCCGATGAGGGACGTGAGGTTGTTGAATAAGCTCTGCCCGGCGTTGCCGAGGGCGTTGATCATCCCGATGTGCGCCTCGCCGACCTGCAGCTCGTGCGAGGCCTTGAGGAAGGCGGTGTCGACGTTGCGCCCGTGCTGCGCCATGTCGATCTGGTCGGTGGCGAGCTTGATGTCGGCGGCGCGCTCGGCGGACATCGTGATGCCGGGCTGCGCGAGCTTGTTGTTGGCGACGGCGCGGGCGTAGTGCAGCTTGTCGGCGGCGGCCTGGACGTTGGCGTCGAGGCGGGCGGCCTCCGCCTTGGTCGGGTTTTCGGCGAGGGAACGCTCGCTCAGCGCCGACTGGTATTCGTTCTCGTAGCGGCCGAGGTCCGTCTTGATCGCGTTGCGGTAGGCCAGACGCGCCGTTTCGACCCTGTCGGTGTCCGCGATGATCTTGGTATTGATCTCGTTGACGAGATTCCCGCGGGCGGCGGTGACCTCCTGCTGGAGCTGGGCGCGGTCCAGGCCATCCACCTCGCGGCGCAGTTCGAGCAGTTCGCGCGTCTCGGCGACGGTGCGGTTCGGCTTGGCTTCGAGCTCGGTCATGCGGTCGAACTTGGTGAGGCGCGTCTCGGCCTTGCCCAGGTCCGAGTCGGGCGGGACGTCGCCGGGCTGCCGCTGGGCGGCCGGGTTGGCGATGCGCTGCAGCCTGTCGCCGTCGGTATGGAGCGTGTGCTTGGCGATCTCGAGACGGGCCTGCGCCTGCTCGGACGTCGTGAAGTTGTGCTCGACTTCCGCGCCGAGGGTGTGGTGCTGGCCTTCGACAGGCTTGTTTCCGATGGACGACTGGAGTTTGTCGAGCTGGGCCTTGGCGTTCTGCTGGGTGTCGGCGGCCTTGAGCATCGAGAGGTTCTGCTTGGCGGAGTCGACGCCGCTCGTGCCGAGCGTGTTGAGCTGCTGCTTGAACGCGACGCCCTGCTTGGAGAGCGCGTGGAGGGAGAAGCCCACCTGGAGGGCGCAGCAGATCGCGCCGGTGATCATGCCGGTGATCGCGGCGTACCGCTGCTGGTCGGCCTGGTCCTGGATGCTCTTCTGGACCTGCAGGTTCTGGGCGGTGCGCAGCTCGCGCGCGGCGTCGCGCTGCTTCTGGCCGACCTCGACGAGGAGCGCCATCAGCTTGTAGAGGTCGAACAGGACGGCGGAGCTTCCGCCTTTCGCGAGCGTCGCCTGCAGGGACGGCGCGGCGGCGGCGAGCGCGTCGGTGAGCGCCTTGTGGACGGCCTTGACGTCGGCCTCGGCGAGGCCGAGCGACTTGTCGCCCGCGAGCTTGGCGCAGAGCGAATCGATGGCGGCCTGGTCGACGGCGGCCGGGAGGTCGAGGTCGTCCGGGACCGGGAACGTGACCGCCCGCTCGACGCCGTCGACGGTCGCGGTGATGGTGACGTTCTGGCCGGCGGCGACGCCGGACGCCCCCTGCGCCCCGGCGGCCTTGGTCGCGGCGTCGAGCTTGCCGAGGAGGGTGGACCAGTCGATGCTGGCGTTGTTGTTGGTGGCTTGGATGCTCATGGGAAGGGTTCCGTGGTTGGGGGTTGGGTGGTTCGGTGGTTGGGTGGTTCGACCTGGTTACACGGAAGGGTGCCGGAAGGTTACGGCGGTCTTGAAAGGTATTTTTGCCGGGCGGTTTCCGTCGCGCGCAGCGCGGCGAGACAACGCCCGCCCGGTCGGGCGGCGGAGCCGCGCCGACCGGGCGGACTTGCGGGCGGACTAGGCCATCTGGCCCATCTGCATCGCGATCTCGGCGGTCGTGTCCGTCTGCGAGGAGAGCAGCTGGGCGATCTGGCCGACGAGGTCCTGGATCATCAGCAGGATCTTCTGGAGCTCCTCCTCCGCCTCGGCCATCTTCTGCTGGATGATGGCGAGATACTTCTCGGTCTCCTTGAGCTCGGCGTCGGACATGCCGGACTTGAAGCTCTGGTAGGCGCCGACGCCGCCGGAAATGGTGGCGCCCACGCCGATGATGCCGGTGGCGAGCGAGAGGGCGGGCTTGATGAGCTGCGCGCCGGCCTGAAGGACCTTGCCGATCTCGCTCGTGAGCTGCGTGGCGCTGGCGGCGCCGCCCGCGAAGCCCGCGCCGACCGAGGCGGCGATGACGAGGAGCGTGACGGCGACCTGCGCGACGATGTCCGCCGCCATCTTCGACATGCCGAGGCTCTGCAGCGCGTCCGAGAGGCCGCCGACGATCTTCTCCATGACGCCGGTCTCGTTGAGGACCTGGGCCGTGAGCGCGATGCCCGCGCCGATCACGGCGCCGACGGCGACGCCGCCCGTGGCGACGCACGCGATGACCGCGCCGAGGATCGCCAGGCCGGTCATGAGCCAGCCGAAGAACGAGTTGCGCTTGCGCGCCGCGGCCGCCTCTTCCATGTCCTTGAGGGACTTGTCCATCTTCGCCTTGCGGTCCTTGTGCTCGAGCTCGAGCTCGCCCTTGATCGAGTCGATGCGGGACTTGGCCGCCTCGGCCTGCTCCTTGGAGTTCTCCAGCTGCAGGTAGGCGATGAGCTTCTCGAGGTCGGCCTCCTTGGCCTTCTCGTCGTCCGGGTTGTCCAGGACGGGGACGCCGGTCGCGCCGACGGGCGTGCCGGCCTCGGACTTGACGGCGGCGGACGTGGAGACGCTCACGTTGCGGTTGCCGAGGAGGGCGGCGACCTCCTTGACGGCCTGGGTGGCCTTCTCCGAGAGGCCGAGGCCCTTGGAGAGCGAGGCCGCGAGGTCGACATTGGGCGTCGTCCGGGGCGCGGCGGTGTTGACGATGGGATCGGGCATGGTGTGCCTCCGTGGGATGGTTGGGTGGTTGGGTGTCTGGGTCGTTCGAAGGTTCGAAAGTTCGAAGGTTCGGACTTGCGTGCTTCGAGCTGATTACACGGCAACCGAAGAAAGGTTACACGGCGGGTTCGGGGTCGGGCTTCGAGGCCTCGGCGAAGGCCTCCTCGCCGACGAGCTTGCGCAGTTCGGCGGCCTTGGCGCGGTATTCGCGGCCGATCTGGGTGTCGGCGGGGCAGTACTTGTCGAGCGCGACCAGGGCGGAGGCGGCGTTGACCTTGTCGCCCATCGCGAGGAAGCACTCCGCGGCGTGGAGCTGCGGCTTGGGGTTCCTCAGGTCGAGGAACGAGGCGTAGCCGTAGGAGGCGATGGCGCCCTGGTAGTCCTTGCGGACCTGCTGGATCGCGCCGACGCCCATCCAGTACTTGGGCTCGAGGTGGTCGAAGAGCACGAGGAAGCGGAAGATCTTCTCCGCGTCGTCGTAGCGGCCGGTGCGGTACATGTTGAAGCCGACGGAGTAGACGGCCTCCATCTCGGCCTTGGTGATGCCCTTGAGTTCGCGCATCGTGGCGAACCCGGTCGCGAACTTCTGGGCGGCTTCCTTGATCTGGTCTTCGTTGATGTCGGTGGTCATGGTGGTGTGTTGGGTGGTTCGTTGGTTCGTTGGATCGTTGGATCGTTGGATCGTCGGTTCGGTCAGACGAGCAGCGTGCGGTTGTCCTCGATGGTCTTGCGGATGTCGGCGTCCATGCGGTCGAGGGCGTCGCGGATGACGCGGAGGGGATCGTTGGCGATCGCCTTCGCCTCCTCCTTCTCGCGGTCGGCCTCCGTCTCGTGGACGGGCGGCTCGACCTCGGGCGCGTCGGCGCGGAGGCCGGCGGCGAGGGCGGCGAGCGTCGTGTCGCCCACGGCGGCGACGCAGTCTCCGACCTTCTTCTCGAGGCTGGCGATCTGCGACTTGAGGCCGGCGATCTCCTTCTTGTCGGCGGCGACGTCATTCTTCGCGACGTCGAGGTCGGCCCGGGCCTTCGCGAGGTTCGTCTGGGCGGCGGCGAGGGCGGCCTCCGCGTTGGCGAGCGCGGTCTCGGCCCGCTTGAGCTCGGCGTCGTCCTCGGCGCGGGTCTTCTTGAGCTCCTCGACCTGCTTGCGGTGCGCCTCGCCGTCCTTGATCGCGTTCTTGACGGCGTTCTTGAGCGCCTCGATCTGCGCCTCGAGCGCGGCGACCTTCGCCGCGTCGGCCGAAAGCTCGCCATCCTTTCCGGAGAGCAGCTCGGCGAGCTCGTCGAGCTGGCTCTGGAGCGCCTCGATCTGGGCGAGGTTGCTCTTCTGGGACTCCGTGACCTTCACGTTGAGCGCGGAGAGGACGGTGAGGACGATGGCGATGCGGCGCTTGGCCGAGGCGAGGCGGGCGTCCTCGCTCTCGCCCCTCACCTTGGCGACGAGCTTGTCGAGCGACGAGCCGGCGACGGAGACGCGGACGCCGGGGCCGCCGAGGACGGCGCCGGGCGCGCCCTGCGCGGCGGATGCAGCCTGAGGATCGGCCTGGACCCTGGTCTGCACGGGGTTCTGCGAGGCGGGGAACTGGATGGATTGGGTGGGCATGGGGGGGCTCCGGGTGGGTGGTTCGGTGGTTGGATGGTTCGGAGGTCGGGCGGTGTTGCGGTTCGACCACCCTGGATACACGCTAGAGGGAAAAAGGTTTCATCATCATCCCGAACTTGCGCTGGCGGTTCTCCAGGTCGCCCTGGGAGTCGTGCACGGCGAAGTTGGAGGCGGCGGGGATGCCGACGGGGGCGGGGGCGTCCGGGTCGGGAAGGGGATCGTCGCCCGTGTCGTCGAGCGGCGGGAGGCCGCGGCGCTTGAGCTCCTCGTTGACCGCGAGCTTCTGCTCGCTGGTGAAGCGGAAGGCCATCACCTGCTCGCGCGTCAGGCCCTGCGATTCGAGCAGCCGGTCCGTCTCGCGCATGCGCAGCTCGGTCTGCGCCACGAGCGCCTCGGACTCCGCAATCGTCTTGCGGATCCGGGCCAGATAGTCGTCGAGGTCTTTGTCGGGCGGGTTCATGGGTACTCCTGCGGGGGAAAACAGAGGCAATTCTACCGAGCGGGCGCCCGCGCGTCAAACGAAAACCGCGCCGCGCGGCCTCCGGAGGCGTGCCCGTCTTTTTTTCTTTCGCCCGTGCCCGATTTCGGGTAGAATGCGCCTTTCTTTCCGAAACCCCGCGCGTTCCGCCGCAACCCCGTCCCTCCCCCATGACCATCTCGAAGACCCTCGAGGGCAACACCCTCACGCTCGCCCTCGAAGGGCGGCTCGACACCACCACCTCCCCCGACCTCGAGGAAGCGCTCGGCGCGTCGCTCGACGGCGTGACGCTGCTCGTCTTCGACTTCACGCGGCTCGACTACCTCTCCTCGGCCGGCCTCCGCGTCCTGCTCTCCGCGCAGAAGCGCATGAACAAGCAGGGCTCGATGAAGCTCGTCCACGTGAACGACGCCGTGAAGGAGGTCTTCGACATCACCGGCTTCGCCGACTTCCTGACGATCGAGTAGGCGCGCCCCGCGCTCCCGTCCGGCCGTTCGAACACGCGAACCCGCGAACATGCTCTCCCTCTCCGCCCAGCTCCGGATCCGCCTCGTCGTCCTCGTCGCCGTCTCGTTCGGCGTGGCGACGTGGACGCTCTGGAAGGGCGAGACGCTGCGCGCGGAGAAGGACGTCCGGACCCTTCTGGAGATCAACTACCGCGACGTCTCCCAGGGCTTCACGGACCGCGCCGACTACCAGCTCGTCTCGATCGCCCGCGAGATCGCAAACCGGCTCGGCTCTTCCGGCCGGCTCGCCTCGGAGGACGTCGCGGCGCTCTGCGCCGACCAGGAGATCGCCGAGATCTACGACATCGACACGCGCGGGATCGTCGCCGGCGGCAGCCGGCTCGTCGGCGAGAAGGTGCGCGGCGAGCAGTGGTCCGAGTTCCTGCGGCTGCTCGATCCGGACGGCCCCGAATCCATGTCCCAGCCGGACCGGCCCCGCACCTCCGACGGCAAGGTCTTCAAGTACGCCGCCGTGCGCTACCCGGACCGCAGCGGCTACATCGAGGTCGGCTGGTCGGAGGAGCGCTTCCTCCGGTTCCTACGCCAGCGCGCCTACGGCTACACGCGCAGCTGGCACATCGACGAGCGCGGCTTCATCGTCTTCGTCGACCGCGACGGCGTCGTCACGAGCCACGCCGACATGTCGCTCGCCGGAAAGACGCTGCAGGAGGCGACGGGCCTCGACCCCGCCGCGGTCCCGACCGGGACGCTCTTCCGCGCGACGATCGCCGGCGAGCCGATGTTCTGCTACGCCGGGCCGGTGCGCGACTACCTCGCCGTCCTCGCCGATCCGGTCGAGGACGCGTTCGCCTCGCGCGACCGCTTCATGCCGCGCATCGCCGCCGTCCAGCTCGTCGTCTTCGCCGCGCTCTTCGCGTTCGTCTCGCTCATGCTCCGCAACCACGTCTCCAGGGCCGTCCGGCGCATCGGCGACGCGCTCCGCCGCATCGCGGGCGGCGACCTCGGGGGCCGCGTGGACGTGCGCTCGAGCCTCGAGTTCTCCGAGCTCTCCGCCAACATCAACGCCACGGTGGACGCCCTGCGCACCGCCGCCGAGGAGCGCGTCCGCCGGTTCGACGCGGAACTGGAGCTCGGCCGCACGATCCAGAACGCCGCCCTGCCCTCCGACTTCCCCGAGAGCGAGCACGTGCGCCTCGCCGCCTCGATGGTCCCCGCGCGCGAGGTCGGCGGCGACTTCTACGACTTCTTCTGGCTCGACGAGACCCACCTGGCGTTCCTCGTCGCCGACGTCTCCGGCAAGGGCGTCACGGGCGCGCTCTACATGATGACCGCCAAGACGCTGCTCAAGGACACGCTCCTGGCGGACGCCGACCGCGACCCCGGCGCCGCCCTCTCGCGCGTGAACGCGGAGCTCTGCGCCAACAACCCCGCCGAGATGTTCCTTACCGCCTGGGTCGGCGTCCTCGACCTCGACTCCGGCCGCGTCGCCTTCGCCAACGCCGGCCACAACCCTCCCCTCGCGCTCCGGAACGGCGGCGCCCCCGAATGGATCCGCGAGCGCTCCGGCTGCCCGCTCGCGTGCTTCGAGGGGACGGCCTACCGGACCCGCTCGCTTTCCCTCGCGCCCGGCGAGACGGTCTTCCTCTACACCGACGGCGTCACCGAGGCGACCGACGCCTCCGGCGCGCTCTTCGGCGAGAAGCGCCTCGCCGACACGCTCGCCGTGGCCGACACCCGCTCCCCCGTCGCGCTCAACCTCGCCGTGCGCGCCGCCGTGGACACCTTCGTCTCGGGCGCCCCCCAGGCCGACGACATCACGCTCCTTTCCCTGGAGTGGATCGGGGCGCCCGAGCGCCACCTGCGGACGTTCCCCTGCAACGCCGACGCCGTGGCGGCCTCCGCCGCGTTCCTCGAGGAGACGCTCGACGCCGCCGGCTGCCCGCCGAAGCCCAAGACGCAGCTGCTGGTCGCCCTCGACGAGATCGTCTCCAACGTCGTGCGCTGCTCCGGCGCCTCCGGCCTCGCGATCGAGGTGCGCCTCTCGCGCGCTCCGCATGGGGCGCGGGTGTCCGTCTCCGACGACGGCGTGCCCTTCGACCCGCTCCGCGTCCCGCCGCCGGACACCACCCTGCCCCCGGACGAGCGCCCGATCGGCGGCCTCGGCATCCTGCTCCTGCGCAAGACGATGGACGACCTCTCCTACCGCCGCGCCCACGGCTGCAACATCCTCTCCTTCCGCAAGATCTTCGCCTAGGAAATCCCGCCATGCCCGTCGACCAGGTCCTCGACCGGCAAGGCGCCTTCCGCCGCAACTGGGAGGCCCCGCGGACAGGAGGTGAATATCCGGGCGGCGGAAAACGTCGAACGCTTGACCTCCGTCCCGGGGTCGGATAGACTCGGGGATGTTTCGAACCGCGAGGGGGCCCCCTCGCGCATGCCCGGGCGCCCGGGCGGAAAACCGCACTCCACCGGAGACCGAATCCATGAACCGCTCCCCCTCCCTTTTCCTCGTTCTCTGCGCCGCGCTCGCCGCAGGCACGGGATGCCTCTCCATCAAGACCGAGCACGAGGTCAAGCCCATCAAGATCGAGATGGACGTGAACCTCAACCTCAAGGTCGACAAGGAGATCGACCGGGACCTCGCCGAGGAGCAGCGCAAGCCCCCGCGCCACCTCGACGAGATCAAGGCCATGATCGACCGCAAGGACGTCGGCGTGGACGCCCACGGCTACCTCGTCGTCCGCGGCAAGGTCTCCGACGAGGAGCGCGACATCCTCGACGACGTCAACGCCTCCCGCCGCGTGAGGATGCGCGAGATCGCCGAAAAGACCGGCGCCACCCGCTCCGCCGTCGAGCTCCGCCGCGCCGAGAAGATGCTCGAGCGCCTCCCCGCCGGCTCCCTCTACGAGAAGGCCGACGGCACCTGGACGGCCAAGGAGTAGCCCCTCCCCCGCCGAAACGGGCGGTTGTTCCGCACGGGCGGTTGTGGTAGAATGCAGGGCCAACGCCGCGCGCATCCGGCGCGCGGCCCCACGGACCCATCCCGCCATGAAATCCATCGGACTCCAGCTCTACTCCCTCCGCGAATTCTCCAAGACCAAGGAGGACTTCGCCGCCGTCGTGCGCCGCGTCGCGCAGATCGGCTACAAGACCGTCGAACCCGCCGGCCTGCACGACTTCGCCCCGGCGGAGTT
This sequence comes from uncultured Verrucomicrobiota bacterium, assembly GCA_946612175.1. Taxonomy (GTDB): domain Bacteria; phylum Verrucomicrobiota; class Kiritimatiellia; order RFP12; family UBA3636; genus UBA3636. The sequence continues at coordinate 3,751 of CAMOEO010000039.1, read as the reverse complement.
CCGCGCCTTCCTCGACGACCTCGGCCTCGAGATGCACTCCACGCACTCCCCGTGGGCGCACAAGCCCGAGGACTGCCCGAAGATGATCGACGACCTCGGCGCGATGCGGCTCGACAAGGCGGTCTGCGGCTACGGGCCGGACGACTTCAAGGACCTCGACGCCATCAAGCGCACCGCCGACAACACCAACGCGATGCAGGAGATCTTCGCCAAGGCGGGCATCACGCTCTTCCAGCACAACCACGCCTTCGAGTTCGAGCGCATCGACGGCCGCCTCAAGTACGAGATCTACGCCGAGCTCTGCCCGAACGTGAAGTTCCAGATCGACGCCTACTGGTCGAACAACTTCGGCGCGAACGACCCCGTCGAGATGATGCGCCTCTTCGCGCCGCGCACGGTTCTGGTGCACCTCAAGGACGGCCCGTTCAAGCAGGAGGCCAGGAGCCAGCGCTACGTGAACGGCATCCTCGACCGCAAGGTCGACCTCTGCCCCGTCGGCCAGGGCGACATGGACGTCCCGGCGCTCTTCGCGGAGATCCCCGAGGCCGTCCCGTCCGTGATCGTGGAGCACGACTACTCCGTCAAGGACATGTGGCAGACCGTCGAGGAGAGCTACGCCTACCTCGTCGGCAACGGCTACCTCGCCGGCAACCGCTAGCGCGGCTCCGCCGTCCCGTGCCCTCCCCCGCCACGCCCCCCGGCCCCGAGGCGTTTTCCGGCCCCCCGGCCCCGCCCGGGCCGGAGCCGGCGGTGGACGCGTCGTTCGCGGTCGTGCTCGACCGCCCCCGCTACGCGGTCGTCGCCAAGAGCGGCAACCTGCCGTGCCACCCGAGCGGCCGCTACCGCGCGAACACGCTCGAGCGGCTGCTGCGGGACGAGGCGGGGTTCGACGGCGTCCACTTCGTGAGCCGTCTCGACCGCGAGACCTCCGGCTGCGTGCTCGTCGCGCGCGACGCGGAGGCGGCGGGGGCGTTCGGTCGCGCGATGATGGCGCGCCGCTTCCGCAAGACGTACCTCTGCATCGTGCGCGGCGCCTGGCGCGAGCCCGCCGGAGAGGACGGCTGGACGGACGTCCTCGGATGGATCCGCCCCGCCGGCGACGCGATCGTGCACAAGTACCGCGTCTTCGAGCGCGCCGCATCGGAGGCGGAATGGCGGGCCGGGGACCCCGCCACGGCCGCCCGCACGCGCTTCCGCCCCGCGCCCTGGTCGCTGCTCGGCGCCGACGATGCGCCGGAGGGATGGACGCTGCTGGAGTGCGAGCCCGTCACGGGCCGGACGCACCAGATCCGCGCAACGCTGCGCGGCCTCGGGCTCGAGGTCGCGGGCGACAAGCTCTACGGCCCCGACCGCGCCATCTACGGCCGGATGTGCGAAGGGCGCATGACCGACGCCGACCGCGCGGCGCTCGTCCTCCCGCGACAGGCCCTGCATGCGTGGAAGCTCGCCTTCCGCGACCCCTTCGCGGGCGAGGAGGTCGAGGCCGTCGCCCCGCCGACGCTCCCCCTGCCGCCGGCGGGCGGCGGCGGTTCCCTCGGAGGGTAGGCGGCGTCCCGCGCCCGGATGCCCTACGGAGCGACGGGAGCGTCGTCCCAGGGAAGGGTCTCGCGGATCGCCGCAGCGGCGCGGAGGTGCCCGACCCAGACGTCGAAGAGCTCCTCGCGGCGGGCGTTCTCCATCTCCTTCTTGAGGGTGTCCCACGCTTCGGCGAGCGTCAGCTGCTTCCCGGCGCGCGAAGCCTGGCGGGAGACCAGGTAGACGGCGCCGCCCATCGCCACGGGCTCCGAGAGCCCGCCGTCGGGCAGGGCGGACGCGGCCTTCGCGAGAGGCTCGGCGATGTCGTCCGGCGACACGAACCCGAGGTCGCCCCCGCGGGAGCCGAGCGGGTCGGTCGCGAACTCGCGGGCCAGCGCGTCGAAGGGCTCGCCGGCCGCGAACCGGCCGCGGAACGTCGCGACGGATTCCTCCGGCACCTCCGCGACGAAGAGCCGGATCGCGGAGTCCGTGCGGAGCTCGTCCTTGCGCGCCTCGTAGGCCTGGGCGATGTCGTTGGGGGAGACGTGGACGTTCCCGTCCACGAAGGAATGGCGCATCGCGTTGACGATCAGCTGCTCCTCGAGGCCCGAGCGCCATTCCGAGTAGGTCTTGCGCGACTTGGCCAGATCCGCCTGCAGGGCCTGGAGGTTCCCGCCGAAGCGGCTCTCCAGGATTTCGCCGGTGTAGCGGTCGATCGCGTGCTCGGGAAGGCGCATGTCGCCCTCCCGGTACTTCTGCAGCACGAGGCGGCGGTCCTCCAGCGCGCGGAGGGCGTTCGTGAAGGCGTCCCGGAAGACCGCCTCCGTCCCGGCCGCCGGCCCGAGCCGGTTCCGGGCCTCGAACAGGAAGGGGGGCATACCCTCCGCGACCTCGGAGAACAGGATCTGCTCGCCGTTGACGGTGGCGACGAGGCCGTCGGTGATCGGCTCGGCGGCGCGAACGGCAAGGCAGGAGGCGGCGAGGGCGAGAAGGAGGGCGGAGCGAAGCGGGGGACGGCGCATGGCGGAACGGGCGGGCGGGGTGGAGGGACTACGGCCGGGAGGCGGAGAGCATGCGGGCCAGATCGACGACGTCGATCCACTCGGCGTCGGGATCCTCCGCGATGAGGCGGAGCTTGCCCTCGAGCTGGTCCCAGAGCGGGTCGTACTCGAAGATCTCGTAGCTGTGGCCCCAGAAGTAGAAGACGCCGCCCCGCGCCTTCGCCTCGTCGTAGCGCCGCCAGAAGTCGGGGGAGAGGAAGTGGCAGCTCGACTTGAGCGCCATCGGCTCGGGGTTCTCGGCGAGGACGTCCTCCGCGTAGCGCGTCGTGCGGCCGTACTCGAAGCCCGCCTCGCGCAGCTTCGCGATCGTGCCGGGCGTGGAGACGCCGCAGGGCCACGCGAAGCCCGTGCAGGGGCGCTGGACGGCGTCCTCGAGGAAGCGGCGCGCGCGGAGCGCGCTCTCGATCCACTCGTCGTCGGGGATCGAGCCGGCGTTCTCGTGGCGCCAGCAGTGCGAGGCGAGCTGGAAGCCGGCGTAGACCTCGGGGATGTCGCGCAGCGAGAGCTTGCCGCAGCGGAAGCCCATGTGGCTCCAGCCCGGCGAGTGCGGGGCGGCCCACTCCCGGACGCCGCGCGTCTCGGGATCCATGAGGCCCGGGTTGAGGTTGAACGTCGCCTTGGCGCCGTGTTTGCGGAAAAGACCGACGAGGCGTTCGTCGTTGAGAACGCCGTCGTCCCAGCAGGTGCAGACCTTGAAGTGCATGGGGGGGATTCTATCCCGACGCCGCCCCGCGCGTCAAGCGCCTCGCGGACGGCGGCGAAGGGCGGATCGGGCGCGGGGAGCGGGCGGCGCTTAGGAGCGAAGCGAGGCGGCGTGGGCGGCGCGGAGGACCTCGAGGGCGCGCCGCAGGCCGGCGACGCGTTCCTCGGGCGGCGGGAGGCCGCCCTCGATCGTCACGCGGCCGTCATAGCCGATCGCCGCGAGCGCGCGGAAGAACGGGAGGAAGTCGTAGTCCTCCATTCCCGGCGCCTTCCGGTTCGGCAGCGTCGCGACATGGCAGTGCAGAAAGCGGTCCTTGGCGGCGAGGATCGTGTCGGCCGGCTCCCCGTTGCGGGCCCAGTGGAAGCTGTCGGCCAGGACGCCAACCGCCGGCGAGCCGCTCTCGCGAGCGAGCCGCGCGCCCTCGTCGACGGTGTTGAGGTAGTTGCACTCGACGCGCGCGCGCGGCTCCACC
>CAMOEO010000038.1 GCA_946612175.1 uncultured Verrucomicrobiota bacterium | reverse complement strand
CGCTCCTCGCCGCCCTGCCCCGGCCGACCCTCCGCGCGCTCGACGAGGAGCTGCATCGGCGGCTCGGCCTTGTCCGGCGTCGCCGCGGCCCGCGGCGACGCCGCTCCGCCTAGCGCGCCGCAGATGCACCGGCATGGCGATGGCGGAAGGAAGCCGAAGGAAGCGGCCGGAGGTGCGCCCGAACAGGCGACCGCCGTTGCCCGGCTCCTTTCGTTGTGGTAGACTCCGCCTCCATGAACGATCCCACCTTCTCAGACAGGGGCCGCGCCGGCGCGCGGCGCTCCCGGACGAGCGTCCTCGACCCCGCACGGTACGCCGTCTACCTGATCACCGACAACCCCTCCCGCTATGACGGCGACTTCGTCGAGGCCGTCGAGCGCGCGGTCGCGGGCGGCGTCACGCTCGTTCAGTACCGCGACAAGGAGTCCGACGGCCGCCGCCTCTACGAGCGCTGCCTCCGCCTCCAGGACATGCTCCGCGCCCGCGACGTCCCGCTCGTCGTCAACAACCTCCCCGGGCTCGCCCTCGCGGTCGGCGCCGCCGCCGTCCATGTCGGCCAGGACGACCTCCCGCCCGAGGCCGTCCGCCGCGCCGTCGGCCCCGGGCTCGACATCGGCTGGTCCGTCCGCAACGCCGCCGAGGCCGCCGCCGTAGACCCCTCGCTCGTCGACGCCGTCGGCATCGGCCCCGTCTACGACGCGCGCGGCACCAAGGCGGACGCCGCGGACGCCCTCGGCCTCGACGGCCTCCGCGCCGCCGTCCTCGCGCTCCCGCCCGGCCTCGCCTCCGTCGCGATCGGCGGCGTCACCGTCGAGCGCGCCCCCGGTCTCTTCGCCCAGGGCGTCGACGGCGTCTCCGTCGTCTCCGCCTTCTCCCGCGCCCCCGACCCCGCCGCCGTCGCCCGCGGCTTCGCCGCCGCCGCCGTCCGTCGCCCCTCCGTCGCCCCGCGCCGCCCCTGAACGCCGGCATCCCCCGCAATCCCGCTCTTCCCCGCTCTGGCAGGATTCGCATTTCCGGACGAGATTTGCTAGTATAGCGCGCCACCCGCCAGCCCACCTCGGACCATGCCCATGAACTACCGCATCGCCTCCGCCCCCGCCGAACTCCGCCCCGCCCTGAAGATCCTCGCGAAGCGCTACCCCGCGCTCGCCGGCGGCAAGGGCGCCACCCCCCTCGCGTTCGAGAGGATCCCCGACCCCGCCGCTCCCGCGTCGGTCGTCGCCTTCGGCGCCGGGAAGACCGTCTGCTACGCCCGCCGCTGCGACGCCCTCCGCCTCGTCGGCCGCCTCCTCGCCGGCGAATCGCCCTCCGCCCCCGAACGCGGCCCGTTCGACCGCTTCGGCGTGATGATCGACCTCTCGCGCAACGCGGTCATGAAGGTCGAGTACGCCAAGTCCGTCCTCGAGCGCCTCGCCATCCTCGGCTACGACTACGCCATGCTCTACACCGAGGACGTCTACGAGCTGCCCGGCGAGCCCTACTTCGGGATGCTCCGCGGCCGCCTCACGGCCGCCGACGTGCGCGCGATCGACGACCACGCCGCCGCCCTCGGCATCGAACTGGTGCCCTGCCTCGAGACGCTCGGCCACCTCGAGCAGATCTTCCGCTGGAAGGCCTACGAGCCGCTGCGCGACATCGACGGCATCCTCCTCGCATGGGAGGAGAAGTCCTACGCGCTCGTCGGAAAGATGCTGAAGTTCTGGCGCGACAACGTCCGCTCGCGCACCATCCACCTCGGCCTCGACGAGGCGTGGAAGCTCGGCCAGGGCGAGTTCCGCAAGCGCTTCGGCGAGCAGAAGGTCTTCGACATCATGCTCCGCCACGTCGACCGCCTCTCCGCGATGTGCAGGGACCTCGGCGTCGACGCCGTCATGTGGAGCGACATGTGGTTCCGCGCCGGCTCGAAGAGACACGACTACTACGACCTCGAGGCGGACATCCCCGAGGCGATCTCGAAGAGGATCCCCGGCAACATCCGCCTCTGCTACTGGGACTACTACCACAGGGACGCGGCGTTCTACGAGGCGATGATCGCCCGCCACCGCGCGATGCACGGCGAGCCGATGATGGCCTCCGGCGTCTGGACGTGGGGCACGTTCTGGTACAACCACCGCTACACCCGCGCCGCCGCCGGCGCGTGCATCGACGCCTGCCGCAAGGCCGGCCTCAAGGACGTGCTCTTCACGATGTGGGGCGACGACGGCGGCTTCTGCGACTTCGAGAGCGCCTTCGCCGGCCTCGCCTGGGCCGCCGAGCGCGCCTACGCCGGCGCGGCCGACCCGAAGGTCCTTGAGCGGCGCTATGCCGCGCTCTTTGGCGGCGCGTCGTGGAAGGCCGTGACGGCCCTCGGCGAATGGACGGACGGCGAGGCGTCCGAACTGCTCTGGGACGACCCGATCATGAACCTCCGCGCCGGCGTCCGCCGCGCCGAGGCCGACCTGGACGTCGCGATCACGGACTCGGGCTCGAAGCACCGCGACCTGGAGCCCGGCCTGCGCAAGGCCGCCCGGCTCCTCGCCCGCGCGCCCGCCGCGAAGGGCGGCGAGGGCGGCTCCATGCCCTACGCCCGCGCGCTCTGCGCGGCGCTGCTCGCCCGCATCGACCTCGCCGAGGCCCTCGCCGCGGCCTGGTCCCTCCCCAAGGGCCGGCGCCGCGCCGCGATCCGGGCCAGGGCCCTCCCCGCAGCCCGCCGCAACCGCCGCGCCATGGCCGCGTTCGCCGCGGAGTTCCGCGCGATGTGGACCTCCCACAACCGCCCGCAGGGGATGGAGACCACCCAGATCCGCCTCGCCGGCGCCGTCGAGCGCGCCGAGGAATGCGTCCGCCGCCTCTCGGACTTCGCCGCCGGCCGCGCCGGCACGATCCCCGAGCTGGACGACCTCGCCCGCGTCGACTTCAAGCCCGAGCTCGCCGGACCGCGCAACTGGGCCCGCGTCGCCCACGCCACCGTCATCGCCTGATCCCCTCCCCTTCCAACCTTTTCAACCCCTTCAACCTTTTCAACCCCATGTCCACCCTCCCCATCGGCGTCCTCGGCTCCGGCTCCGGCACCAACATGCAGTCCATCCAGGACGCCATCGACCGCGGCGAGCTCGACGCGAAGATCGTCTGCGTGATCGCCGACGTGCCCGACGCGAAGATCCTCGACCGCGCCCGCCGCCACGGCATCCCCGCGGACTACCTCGACCCCGCCCCCTTCAAGACCAAGCTCGAGGGCCCCGCGGAGGACCGCTACATCGCGCACCTCCGGGCCCACGGCGCGGAGGTCGTCGTCCTCGCGGGCTTCATGCGCATCGTGAAGCCGAAGCTCCTCGCCGCCTTCCCGAACCGCGTCCTCAACATCCACCCCGCCCTCCTCCCCGCCTTCCCCGGCGTCGCCGCCTGGAAGCAGGCGCTCGACTACGGCGCGAAGGTCGCGGGCGTCACGGTCCACTTCGTCGACGCCGGCACGGACACCGGCCCGATCATCGTCCAGCGCGCCGTCCCGGTGCTCGACGACGACACGCCCGAATCCCTCCACGCCCGCATCCAGGTCGAGGAGCACGTCGCCTACCCCGAGGCGCTCCGCCTCCTCGCCGCCGGCCGCCTCCGCATCGAAGGCCGCCGCGTCCTCGTCGCCCCCGAAACGACATGACCGCCATCGTCGACTACCGCGCCGGCAACCTCACCAGCGTCCGGCTCGCCTTCGAGACCATCGGCGCCGCGGCCGAGGTCACCTCCGACCCCGCCGCGATCCGCGCCGCCGACCGCATCCTCTTCCCCGGCGTCGGTGCCGCCGGCTCCGCGATGCGCAACCTCGGCGAGCTCGGCCTGGCGGACGTCCTCCGCGAGCGGATCGCCGCCGGCGTCCCCTTCCTCGGCATCTGCCTCGGCACGCAGATCCTCTTCGAGCGCTCGGAGGAGGACGGCGGCACGCCCTGCCTCGGCATCCTCCCCGGCGCCGCGCGGCGCTTCGTCCCGCGCTCCCGCGCCGACAAGATCCCCGAGATGGGCTGGAACCAGGCGCGCATCGTCCGCCCGCACCCGCTCCTCGCGGGCATCCCGGACGACTCGGACTTCTACTTCGTCCACAGCTACTACCCCGCCCCGGCGGAGCCTTCCGACGTCGTCTGCACGACGGAGTACTGCGGCGCCCCCTTCGCCTCGATGGTCGGCCGCGGCAGCCTCGCCGCCACACAGTTCCACCCCGAGAAGTCCGGCCGCGTCGGCCTCCGCCTCCTCGCCAACTTCGCCGCCTGGGACGGCCGTCCCGGCGCCGCGCTGCCTTGAACGCCCCCTTCCGTTCTGCTAGAATGGCGCGCGTCTCCGCCCTCCGTCCCTCCGCACTCTTCCCTCTCCGCTCTTCACTCTTCATTCTTCACTCTTCACTGACATGAGCGATTCCTCCCTCGACGTGGCGCACGTCTGCGCGCTGGCGCACTTCGACCTCTCCCCCGAGGAGATGGCGAGGTTCCAGCGCGAGCTCGGCCCCATCGTCGCCTACGTGAACAAGCTTTCCGAGCTCGACCTGACCGGCATCGAGCCCACGCAGTACGGCCAGCCCGTCGCGAACGTCCTCCGCGAGGACGTCGTCGAGCCCTCCCTCGACCGCGAAACGGTCCTCCGCAACGCGCCCGACGCGTCCGAGACCGAGTTCCGCATGCCCCGCATCGTGGAGTAGCGCCATGGCCAGCATCGACATCTCCTCCCTCTCCGTCGCCTCCGCGCAGGACGCCCTCCGCCGCGGCGACTTCACGTCCGTCGAGCTCACGCAGTCCGTCCTCGATACGATCGCCGCCAAGGACGGCGCCATCGGCGCCTACCTCACGGTCGACGCCGACGGCGCGCTCGCCGGCGCCGCCGAGGCGGACGCCCGCCGCCGCGCGGGCGAGGACCGGGACCTCCTCGGCATCCCCGTCGCGATGAAGGACATCTTCAACGTGAAGGGCCAGCCCTGCACCTGCGCCTCGCGCATCCTCGAGGGCTACGTCGCGCCGTTCGACGCGACCGTCGTCGCGCGACTCCGCGCCGAGGGCGCCATCCCCTGCGGCCGCGTGAACATGGACGAGTTCGCGATGGGCGCCTCCACGGAGCACAGCGCGTTCCAGGTCACGCGCAATCCCGTCGCGCCGGACCGCGTCCCGGGCGGCTCCTCCGGCGGCAGCGCCGCCGCCGTCGCCGGCGGCCTCGCGCTCGCCTCGCTCGGCACCGACACCGGCGGCTCGATCCGCCAGCCCGCGTCGTTCTGCGGGTGCGTGGGCCTCAAGCCCAGCTACGGCCGCGTCTCGCGCTACGGCGTCACCGCGTTCGCCTCGTCGCTCGACCAGGTCGGTCCGATCGCCCGCGACGTCGAGGACGCCGCGATCCTCCTGCAGGCGATCGCCGGCGCCGACCCGCACGACCAGACGTGCCTCGACCGCCCCGTCCCCGACTACCGAGCCGCGCTCGCGGGCGCCTCGGTCGAGGGGCTGCGCATCGGCGTCCCGAAGGAGTACTTCGTCGAAGGGACGGACCCGCAGGTGATGGCGCTCGTGCGCGCGGCGATCGACAAGGCCGCCGCCGCCGGCGCGCGCGTCGAGGAGATCTCGCTGCCGCACACCGAGTACGCGATCGCCGTCTACTACATCGTCGCCACCGCCGAGGCGAGCGCGAACCTCGCGCGCTTCGACGGCGTCCGCTACGGCCGCCGCGAGGTCGGGCCCGACGGCTCGCTGCAGTCGCTCTACGACCTCTCGCGCACGCACGGCTTCGGCCCGGAGGTGAAGCGCCGCATCCTGCTCGGCACGTGGGTGCTCTCGAGCGGCTACTACGACGCCTACTACAACCGCGCGCTCAAGGTGCGGACGCTCGTGCGCCGCGACTTCGAGGCGGCGTTCGCGAAGGTCGACGCGATCCTCTGCCCCGTGGCGCCGACGCCGGCCTTCAAGCTCGACTCGACCGTGAACGACCCGCTGCAGGCGTACCTCTGCGACGCGTTCACCGTCCCGGCGAACCTCGCCGGCCTCTGCGGCGTCTCGATCCCCTGCGGCCGCACCGCAGATCTCGGCCTCCCCGTCGGCCTCCAGATCCTCTGCCCGCCCTTCGCGGAGCCGACGCTGCTTCGCACCGCTCGCGCGATGGAGGGACTGCTCAAATGAAATACCTCGTCAACATCGGACTCGAGACGCACGTCCAGCTCAAGACCCGCACGAAGATGTTCTGCGGGTGCCTGCTGTCGACGGAGAGCGAGCCCAACACCAACGTCTGCCCTGTCTGCCTCGGCCTCCCCGGCGCGCTGCCGCGCGCCAACAAGGAGGCCGTCAAGTTCACCGTCATGTCCGGCCTCATGCTCGGCTGCGAGATCGCGCGCCACGCAGAGTTCGCCCGGAAGAACTACTTCTACCCGGACATGTCGAAGAACTACCAGATCTCCCAGAGCGAGCGCCCGCTCTGCCTCGGCGGCTCCGTGGAGATCCACGAGGGCGGCGTCCCGTCCGGCGCCCCGAAGCGCGTCCGCATCAACCACATCCACCTCGAGGAGGACGCCGCGAAGATCAACCACTACGCGCGGCACTCCGGCGTCGACTACAACCGCTGCGGCACACCGCTCATGGAGATCGTCGGCGAGCCCGACCTCGCCTCGCCCGACGAGGCGATGGAGTACCTCCAGAAGCTGCGCGAGATCCTCGTTTACGCCGGCGTCTCCGACTGCAACCTCGAGGACGGCAACATGCGCTCGGACGTCAACGTCTCGCTCCGCCCCGAAGGCTCCGCGAAGCTCGGCACGAAGGTCGAGATCAAGAACATGAACACCTTCAAGGGCATCCACGCCGCGCTCGAGTTCGAGATCGCGCGGCAGACGGCGCTCCTGGAGGCCGGCGGCGCCGTCGTCCAGGAGACCCGCCGCTGGGACGGCGACCTCGGCGAGACGTTCTCCATGCGCACGAAGGAGAACGCCCACGACTACCGCTACTTCCCCGAGCCGGACCTCCTCCCCGTCGACCTTTCCGAGGAGCAGGTCGAGCAGTGGCGCAAGGCGCTGCCCGAGGCCCCCGAGGCCAAGCGCGCGCGCTTCCAGGAGACCCTCGGCCTGCCGGCCTACGACGCCGGCGTCCTCGCCGCGCAGAAGCCGCTCGCCGACTTCTTCGAGGCGACCCTCGCCGCCGGCGCGCCGGCGAAGCTCGCCGCCAACTGGATCATGGGCGACCTGCTGCGCCTGCTCGGGGCCGCGTCGCTCGACGTCGCGGACCTGAGGACCGTCACGCCCGCGTCGCTCGCGGCGCTCCTCAAGCTCGTCGACGCCAAGACCGTCAACGGCCCGACCGCCAAGGCGCTCCTCGAGGAGATCTTCAAGAAGGGCGGCGATCCCGAGGCGATCGTCAAGGAGCGCGGCCTCGCCCAGGTCGCCGACTCCGGCGCCATCGAGGCGCTCGCGCGCCAGGCGATCGAGGCGAACCCGAAGCCCGCCGCCGAGTTCCGCGGCGGAAAGGCGGCGAGCCTGCAGTTCCTCGTCGGCCAGGTGATGAAGCTCTCGAAGGGCAAGGCGAACCCGAAGCTCGCCGCCGAGGCCCTCCGCAAGCTGCTGTCGTAGGGAGGAGGGCGCGCCATGAAGCCAACCATCCGGGACGGGCGCCAGATCGCCGCCCTCTCCGTCGCCGGGAGCGACAGCGGCGGCAACGCCGGGCTCCAGGCCGACGTCCGCGCGTTCCACACCTTCGGGCTCCACGCCTGCACCGTCGTCGCGGCGCTCACCGCCCAGAACCCCTCCGGCGTCTCCGCCGTCGTCGTCCCCGACCCCGCGTTCGTCGTCGCCCAGCTCGACGCCGTCCTTCCCGCCTACGCGATCGGCGCGCTCAAGACCGGCATGCTCGCCACGCGCGAGGTCATCGAGGCCGTCGCCGCGCGCCTCGCCGCGGTCCCCGGCATCCCCAAGGTCGTCGATCCCGTCATGGTCGCGACCAGCGGCGCGAAGCTCCTGCGCGACGACGCGATCGACGCCATGCGCGCCCGCATGCTCCCCCTCGCCGCGCTCGCCACCCCGAACCTCCCCGAGGCGGAGGTCCTCTCCGGCCTGTCGATCGGCTCCGCGGCGGACATGGCCGCCGCGGCCCGCCGCATCCGCGAGGCCGCCGGCTGCGCGGTCCTGCTCAAGGGCGGCCACCGCGCCGGCGCGCCCGCGGAGGACCTCCTGCTCTGCGACGAGGGCGCCTTCCGGTACGCCTCCCCCGTCGTCGAACACCCCGCCTCCACCCACGGCACCGGATGCTCGCTCTCCGCCGCCATCGCCGCCTCGCTCGCGCTCGGCCGCGCCCTTCCCGACGCCGTGTCCGAGGGCAAGGCCTACGTCTACGAGGCGATCCGCACCTCGCTCCCCGTCGGCCCCGCCGCGACGGTCCTCGGCATGCCCGACGTCCCCGACCTCCTGCGCCCCCCCGCCATCTCCCGCCCCCGCCTCCCCGACGGCCCCTGACCCCTCCCCCGCCCTGCTCTCCCCTTCCGACTTCCACCCTTTCCACCCCTTTCAACCCCTTCAACCTCTTCAACCCCCTTTCCCGCCATGGATCCCCACAACATCGAACGCCACGCTGAAACCTTCGACCGCCTCCGCCGCGAGGTCGGTCGCGTCGTCGTCGGCCAGGAGAAGATCCTGGACCGCCTCCTCGCCGCCCTCGTCTGCGAGGGGCACGTCCTCCTCGAGGGCGTCCCCGGCATCGCCAAGACCACCCTCGTCCGCACCCTCGCGCAGGCGATCGGCGTCAAGTTCGCCCGCATCTCCTTCACCCCCGACCTGCTCCCCGCCGACGTCGTCGGCACCGAGGTCTACAACCCGAAGGACGGTACCTTCTCCCCGAAGAAGGGCCCCGTCTTCGCCAACCTGCTCCTCGCCGACGAGATCAACCGCGCCCCCGCCAAGGTCCAGTCGGCGCTCCTCGAGGCGATGCAGGAGCGCCAGGTCACGATCGGCGACGCGACCTACCCGCTCCCCGCCCCCTTCCTCGTCCTCGCCACCCAGAACCCGATCGAGCAGGAGGGCACCTACCCCCTGCCCGAGGCCCAGGTCGACCGCTTCCTCTTCAAGTGCATCGTCGGCCTGCCCTCCCGCGACGACGAGCGCCGCATCATGGAGCGCTTCGCCAGGCGCGAGGCGCCGTCCGTCGACACCGTCCTCTCCCCCGCCGACCTCGCCGCCCTGCGCGCCGACCTCGACGGCGTCTACTGCGACGAGAAGGTCGGCGACTACATCCTCGACCTGGTCTTCGCCACCCGCGACCCCGCCTCCCGCCGCGGGCTCCGCGACCTCGCCCCCCTCCTCGCCCTCGGCGCCTCCCCCCGCGCCACCATCGCCCTCAACCTCGCCGCCCGCGCCAACGCGATGATCCGCGGCCGCGCCTACGCCACGCCCCAGGACGTCAAGGAGGTCGCGCCCGACGTCCTCCGCCACCGCATCCAGCTCACCTACGAGGCCGAGGCCCAGGAGCTCACCCCCGAGAAGGTCGTCGCCCGCATCCTCGACGAGGTCCCCGTCCCGTGACCCCGTTCGTCCCCCTCCACGTCCACACGACCTATTCGCTCCTCGACGGCGCGTGCAAGATCGGCCCGCTCGCCGCGCGCGCGCGGGAGCTCGGCATGCCCGCCCTCGCCATCACCGACCACGGCGACCTCTTCGGCCTCAAGGCGTTCTACGACGCCTGCCGCATGAAGAAGGACAAGGCCGGCAACGCCCTTCCGCCCCTCAAGCCCATCCTCGGCTGCGAGGCCTACGTCGCCCGCCGCACCCGCCACGACAAGAACCAGGACGGAAACCACCGCGAGGACGCCTCCGGCAGCCACCTCATCCTCCTCGCGAAGAACAAGGCCGGCTACCACAACCTCGTCCGCCTCGCCTCCCTCGCCCGCATCGAGGGCATGTACTACAAGCCCCGCATCGACCACGAGCTGCTGGAGAAATACCACGAGGGGCTGATCGTCTCGTCGGCCTGCATTGCCGGCGAGGTCGCCTCCGCCTTCCGCGACGGCAACGACGCCGAGGCCGAGCGCGCGGCGCGCTGGTACCGCGACCTCTTCGGCGAGGACTACTACCTCGAGGTGATGCTCCACCGCGCGGAGGGCGTCTTCTTCGACGACGAGCGCCGCCGCCTCTTCGAGGACCAGGCGCGCGTGAACGCCAAGATCTTCGCGCTCGGCGCGAAGCTCGGGATCAAGGTCGTCGCCACCAACGACACGCACTTCCTCCTGAAGGAGGATGCCGAGGCGCACGACATCCTGCTCTGCCTCTCGACGCAGTCGCTCGAGACGGACCTCAAGCGCCTCCGCTACACGCGCCAGGAGTGGCTCAAGAGCGGCGACGAGATGGCGGAGGTCTTCCCCGACCGCCCCGAGGCGCTCGCCAACACGCTCGAGGTCGCGGAGAAAGTCGAGGACTACGACCTCGACTCGAAGCCGATCATGCCCGTCTTCCCGATCCCGGAGGACTTCGGCACGGACGCCCAGTACGCGGAGAAATATCCGACCCCGGAGTCGATCAGGCCGAAGTTCGACCCGAAGAGCTTCGAGCGCTTCAAGGGCGACACGCCCGAGGGCCTCGCCGCGCTGCGCCGCATCCTCTTCGAGGGCGACTACCTGCGCAAGCGCACCTACGACGGCGCCGCGCGCCGATGGCCGGGCGAGAAGCTCGACGCCGAGCACCGCGAACGGCTCGACTTCGAGCTCTCGACGATCCTCAACATGGGCTTCCCGGGCTACTTCCTCATCGTCGACGACTACGTCTCGGCCGCGCGCCGGATGGGCGTCCTCGTCGGCCCCGGGCGCGGCTCCGCCGCCGGCTCCGCCGTCGCCTACTGCCTCGGCATCACCGACATCGACCCCATCCCGCACCACCTGCTCTTCGAGCGCTTCCTCAACCCCGACCGCATCTCGATGCCCGATATCGACGAGGACTTCGACGACGAGGGCCGCGGCCGCGTGATGGAGTACGTCGCCAACAAGTACGGCGCGGACCACGTCTCGCACATCGTGACGTTCGGCTCGATGGCGCCGAAGACCTGCATCCGCGACATCGGCAAGGCGCTCGGCTACCCGCTCGCCGACACCCTGAAGCTCGCCGCCCTCGTCCCGGAGGGCGCCGCGATCAAGACCTTCGCCGACGCCTACAAGGGCTCCAAGGAGCTCGTCGACGCCAGGGAGAAGGGCCCGCCCATCGTCCGGCGCATCCTCTCCATCTCCGAGAAGCTCCAGGGGTCCGTCCGCCAGCCCGGCGTCCACGCCTGCGGCATCCTCATCTCGCGCGACCCGCTCATCGACTCGCTGCCGATCATGCCGACCGAGGGCGAGTCGCTCATGAACACGCAGTACGACGGCCACTTCGTCGAGCCGATCGGCCTGCTGAAGATGGACTTCCTCGGCCTCAAGACGCTCACCGTCTTCAAGGAGTGCCTCGCGACGATCAAGGAGGTGCGCGGCGAGGAGGTCGACCTTTCGTCGATCCCGCTCGACGACCCCGCCACGTTCCGCGTCTTCCAGCGCGGCGACACGACCGGGCTCTTCCAGTTCGAGTCGGACGGGATGAAGAAGAACCTCCGCGAGCTCAAGCCGACGCGCTTCGAGGACCTCGTGGCGATGAACGCGCTGTACCGGCCCGGCCCGATGGCCTACATCCCGCAGTTCATCAACCGCAAGCACGGGCGCGAGCCGATCCAGTACGACCATCCGCTGATGGAGGAGTACCTCGCGGAGACCTACGGCGTCACCGTCTACCAGGAGCAGGTGATGCTGCTCTCGCGCTCGATGGGCGGCTTCACGCGCGGCGAGTCCGACACGCTGCGCAAGGCGATGGGCAAGAAGCAGCTCGACACGATGGAGAAGCTGCACGCCAAGTTCCGCGAGGGGTGCCTGGCCAACCCGCGCTTCATGGAACCGGCGCCCGTGAAGGGCGACCGCGACGCGGCCGAGCGGCTCATCGACAAGATCTGGAACGACTGGCGCGCCTTCGCCTCCTACGCCTTCAACAAGTCCCACGCCGTCTGCTACGCCTACGTCGCCTACCAGACCGGCTGGCTCAAGGCGCACTACCCGGCCGAGTACATGTGCGCCCAGATCTCCTCCGAAATCGGCAACTTCGACAAGATGCCCGTCTTCATCGCCGAGGCCGCGGAGATGGACTACCGCATCCTGCCGCCCGACGTGAACCGCTCCTCCACGCGCTTCACCCCGGAACCGCTCAAGGACGGCGCCGGCTACGGCATCCGCTACGGGCTCGCCGGCATCAAGGGCGTCGGCGTCGCCGCCGCCGAGTCGATCGTCGAGGAGCGCCGGAAGGGCGGCCCCTTCAAGAGCCTCGACGACTTCCTCGCCCGCCTCGACGTCGCCGTCAACAAGAAGGCGCTCGAGTCGCTCGTGCAGTGCGGCGCGCTCGACGGCTTCGGCTACCACCGCGCCGCGCTCCTCGCGGAGCTGCCCGGCGCGATGGCGCGCGCCGAGGGCGACCGCCGCGACCGCGCGAGCGGCCAGGCCTCCTTCTTCGACCTGCTCGGCGCCTCGGACGGCGACGCCGCCGGCTCCGGCGCCGACTCCGACGAGATCCGCCGCGCCAACGCCGCCACGCCCGAGCAGCCCATGCTCGACCGCCTGCTCGCGGAGAAGGCCCTGCTCGGCATCTACGTCTCCGGCCAGCACCCCATCGCCCGCTGGCGCCACCTCGTCGACTGCTTCACGTCGTTCCACTCCCTCGTCGCCGACCTCGCAAAGCTCGACGAGCGCCTCCAGGGCGTCCGCGGCCAGTTCTCCGAAATCCCCCCCGTGCGCCCCGACCCGGCCGCCTACGGGGGCGAGAAGGACCCCGCCTACCGGAACGCCCTCGCCGACTACGAGGCCCGCTCCGCCGAGCAGCGCAAGCTGCGCTTCTCGATGTCGGTTCCGGTCCGCTTCTGCGCGTTCGTCTCCGGCGTCGTCCCCCGCACCGACAAGCAGGGGCGCAAGTGGGCTCGCTTCGTCCTCGAGGACGCCGACGCCAAGCTCGAGGTCCCCGTCTTCGCCCGCGACTACGAGCGCCTCACCCAGGACGGGACCCTCGACCCGCCCGCCGAGAACGGCACCTACCTCTTCGAGGGCCGCCTCGAGCCAAGCTTCCGCCTCGAGGCTCAGATTTCCCTCCACTCCTTCGTTCCCATCGAGCAGGTCCCCCGCTCCCGCGTCACCCGCGTCACCCTCGTCCTCGCCGGAGCCCGCCGCTCCTCCCGCCCCTTCCTCGAGCAGGTCGTCGCGCTCTTCCGGGCCCATCCGGGGCGCGTCGCCGCCTCCGTCCAGCTCCGCCCGCCCGGCGGCGAACGCATCACCATCCGCATGCCCGACGAGCTCGCCGTCGCCCCCGACCCGGACTTCCTCGCCGCCGCCGAAACGCTCGTCGGCGCCGACAACCTCTACTTCCTCGCCAAGGAATAGCCCTTTCCACCGCCCCCTTCAACCCTCTTCAACCCCTTTCAACCTCTTCAACCTCTTCAACCCTTTCAACCTCTTCAACCCCTTCAACCCTCGTCATGTCCCCCTTCCTCCCCCTCCTCGACGCCATCGACCACGCCCGCGCCCCGGTCTTCTTCACGGGCGCGGGCGTTTCGACCCTCTGCGGCATCCCCGACTTCCGCGGTCCCTCCGGCATCTACCGCGACCCCGACGCCGCGCGCATGTTCGAGATCGACCTGTTCGACGAGGACCCGTCCTTCTTCTACCGAAAGGCCGACGCCCTCGTCTACGGCAACGAGGACACCCGCCCCGGCCCCGTCCACGAGGCCCTCGTCGCCCTGCAGCGCGTCGGCCGCTGCGCCGGCGTGATCACGCAGAACATCGACGGCCTCCACGAGCGCGCGGGGTCCTCCCCCGTCTACGCCGTCCACGGCTCCGCCGCGCTCCACCACTGCCGCACCTGCGGCGACGAGCGCACCTTCGACGAGATCCGCGCCCTCCGCGGCGGCGTCCCCGGCGCCGTCCCGCGCTGCCCGAAGTGCGGCGGCGTCTACAAGCCCGACATTACCTTCTTCGGCGAGGCGCTCCCCGAGGACGCCCTCCGCGGCGCGATCGAACTCGCCTCGCGCGCCGACCTGATCGTCGTTCTCGGCTCCTCCCTCACCGTGCAGCCCGCGGCCACGATCCCCCACTACACGCTCCGCGCCGGCGGCCGCCTCGCCATCGTCAACCGCGGCGAGACCCCGTCCGACCGCCTCGCCTTCTTCCGCGCCGACGACCTCGCCGCCTTCGCCTCCTCCGCC
>CAMOEO010000037.1 GCA_946612175.1 uncultured Verrucomicrobiota bacterium | reverse complement strand
GTCGGCGTCATCGGCGGCAACGGCGCCGGCAAGACCACGCTCTTCAAGCTCATGACCGGCAAGGAGAAGCCCCTCGCCGGCTCTCTCGAGATCGGCCCCACGGTCGAGATCTCCTACGTCGACCAGCTGCGCGACGCCCTCGACCCGGACAAGACCGTCTACGAGGAGATCACCGGCGGCAACGAGTTCGTGGCGCTCGCCAAGTCCCTCATGAACGGCCGCGCCTACTGCTCGCGCTTCAACTTCAAGGGCGCCGACCAGCAGAAGAAGGTCGGGACGCTCTCCGGCGGCGAGCGCAACCGCGTGCACCTCGCGAAGCTCCTGCGCGCGGGCGGAAACCTGCTGCTTCTGGACGAGCCGACGAACGATCTGGACGTCGCCACGCTGCGCTCGCTCGAAGAGGGCCTGCAGGACTTCGGCGGCTGCGTGATGGTCGTCTCGCACGACCGCTACTTCCTCGACCGCGTCGCGACGCACATCCTCGCGTTCGAGGGCGACTCGAAGGTGACCTGGTTCGAAGGCTCCTTCTCCGAATACCACGAGATGCGCCGCAAGCTCTACGGCGAGGACGCGGACAAGCCCGTCCGCGTCCGCTTCAAGCCGCTTGGCTAGAGCGGGTTCTCGTTTCCGCCGCAATCAAAAGGAATCCACCGCCATGAAAACCTCCGCGTTCCTTCCCGCCGCCTCCCTCGCGCTGTTGCTCGCGCTTCCCGCCTCCGCGGCATGGGAACTCTCCACCGAGGGCGTTCCCTCCGGCTGCACGCACGTCATCACCGACGGCAACTGGAAGATCGGGGTCTACCGGTATTCCGACGACAACTGGAACCTCTGCAAGGCCACCGGCATCAACGGTCCCGCCTGGGTTGCCGGCGAGGGCGTCCTCGACCTGCGCAATGTCACGGCGGACTGCGGCGTCGTCCTCAAGGCGTCGAACAACGGTGCGCTCGAGGCCGGGAAGCCGATCACGGAAGTCTGGTTCCCGGACTCGTTCGAGACCATGCACGGCAACACCTTCAAGAACGACACGATGCTCACCAACGTCGTGTTCGGCTCCGGGTTCAAGACCGTCGGCTCGCAGTCCTTCGAGGGTTGCACGGGGCTCCGGTCCGTGACGTTCAACGACGGGATCGAGACGATCGGCTACAACGGCTTTCGGAACTGCTCGGCGCTGGAGCTTACGAACTTCACATTTCCCGCGTCCCTGACAACCCTCGGCGACCACTGCTTCACGGGATGCACGAAGCTCGGCGGAACCTTGACGTTCCCCGGCCTCACGACGCTGACCGGAACCTACCAGTTCGAGGACTGCACGGCCATGACGTCCTTCGTCGCGACGAACTGCATCATGACCGCGCAGGGGATGTTCAACCGCTGCACGGCCCTCACGAGCGCGACGTTCTCCCCGAACCTCGAGACGCTCGCCGCCTCCTCGTTCGAGAACAGCCCCACGCTCCTCTCGTTCTCCCCGACGGCGATGCCGAAGCTCAAGACGTTCGGCCAAAAGGCCTTCCGCGGGCAGCGGCAGCTCGTGGGCGACTTCGACTTCTCGCGCTCCGAGATCACGGAGCTGCCCTACTACGCGTTCGTCGACGACGAGAAGGTCGGCAACGTCTACCTGCCGGAGGGCCTGACGAAGATCGGCGGCGCCGCGCTCGGCTACGGCAAGAAGAGCCGCGTCGTGTGGTTCTGCGGGCCGCCCCCGACGATGGACGGCGACGCGCTCAACCCGAAGGGCGGCAACCCCTGGGTCCTCGTCGCCGGCGTGAAGCACGCGGCGGAATGGAAGGCGAACGCGAACCTTCAGGCGTTCACGGGAACGGAGGAGGCGACGGCCATGTCTGCCGCCAAAGCCTTTGGCTTGGCCCACGTGAAGCCGATTGGCAAGTGGAAGTATCAGACCGGCAGCTACACGCATTGGGTCGTCGAGGAACTGCCTTCCAGAACGATGATCATGATCCGGTAGGCGGCCGGCGGCTACCGGACGATCAGGACCGTCGGCATGAAGTCGACCACGACCGCGACTGTGCCGACAACGATGCCGGGCAGGTTCGCGGTGTTGTAGACGCCGTCGTCCCGCCCCACGCGCGGAGGACACCCCCACCCGGCTTTGCCGGGAGACCCCTCAGGGAGGGGGCCTTTTCAGGACGCCGGACGGCGCAGGAGGGCCCGCCCCGCGCGGAGGCCCCCCCACCCGGCTTTGCCGGGAGACCCCTCAGGGAGGGGGCCTTTTCAGGACGACGGGCGGCGCAGGAGGGCCCGCGCCGCGGCGCGGCGCGGGGCCGGAAGCGGGGTGGCGCCCCGAAAGCGGGTTTTGCTTGACATCGCCCGCGGGATTTGCGATGATTGCGCCCCGTTCCGCGCAACCGTGGTGGAATGGCAGACACGCTAGATTCAGGTTCTAGTGCCGCGAGGCATGGAGGTTCGACTCCTCTCGGTTGCACCAACTTTCCGACGGCGGACCGGCCCGGCCGGTCCGCCGTTCCTTTCCGGAGGCCATGGACATGATCGGACGCATTCTTCCCTTCCTCCGCCGCAAGGGCGTCGAGATCTCGCTGCGCCGCTACGGGATCGACGCGCTCGGCGCGATGGCGCAGGGCCTGTTCTGCTCGCTGCTGATCGGGACCATCCTCGACACCGCCGGCCGCCAGTTCGGCATCCCGTGGCTCACCGAGACGATCGCCTCCATCGGGCGCGAGCCGCACCGCATCTCCTACACCGTCGGCGGGATGGCGATGGCGATGAGCGGCCCCGCGATGGCCGTCGCGATCGGCTTCGCCCTCCGCGCGCCGCCGCTCGTGCTCTTCTCGCTGGCGACGGTCGGGTTCGCCTCCAACGCGCTCGGCGGCGCGGGCGGGCCGCTCGCCGTGCTCTTCGTCGCCATCCTCGCCGCGGAGACCGGAAAGCTCGTCGCGGGCGAGACGAAGATCGACATCCTCGTCACCCCGCTGGCGACCATCGGCGCCGGCATCGCGCTCTCCGCGCTGCTCGCGCCGCCGATCGGCCGCGCGGCGATGCGGATCGGCGCGCTCGTCATGTGGGCGACCGACCTGCAGCCGCTGCTCATGGGCGCGGTCGTCGCGGTCGTCGTCGGCATGGCGCTCACGCTCCCGATCTCCTCGGCCGCCATCTGCGCCGCGCTGGGGCTCACGGGGCTCGCCGGCGGCGCCGCCGTGGCGGGGTGCTCCGCGCAGATGGTCGGCTTCGCGGCGATGTCCTTCGCGGAGAACGGGTGGGGCGGGCTCGTCTCGCAGGGGATCGGCACGTCGATGCTGCAGATGGGCAACATCGTCCGCAACCCGCGCATCTGGATCCCCCCGACCCTCGCCTCCGCGATCGGCGGCCCGGTTGCGACCTGCCTGTTCCGGCTCCGGATGGACGGCCCGCCCATCGCGTCGGGCATGGGGACGTGCGGGCTCGTCGGGCAGATCGGCGTCTGCACCGGCTGGTCCGCCTCGGGCGGCGGCTCGGCGGCGGACTGGACGGGGCTGGTCCTCGTCTCCCTCGTCCTGCCCGCGATCCTCGCGCCGCTCTTCTGCGCCGCGCTGCGGCGCATCGGCTGGATCCGGCCCGGCGACCTGCGCCTGCCGGACCCCGTCGCGCGCGTCCGGTAGCCGCCGCCCCGGCCCCCCCGCCCGCGGGTCAGGACCGCCCGGACCGGGCGCCGAGGGGCGGCTCCTCGTCGGAGATCGCGAGGAGCAGGCCCGTCATGAGGAGCGTCGTGACGAGCGAGGAGCCGCCGTGCGAGAGCAGCGGCAGCGGGATGCCCGTGAGCGGGATCGCCTTCGTGCAGCCGCCGACGTTCAGGAGCGTCTGGAGCCCGAGGCAGGCCGTGAGGCCCGTCGCCACGCACGAGGCGTACGCGCTGCGGGCGCGCGAGGCGATCCGGAGGCCGCCGAAGACGAGCGCCCCGTAGAGCAGCAGCACCGCCGCGCAGCCCGTCATCCCCAGTTCCTCCCCGACGATCGCGTAGACGAAGTCCGACTCGACGATCGGCACCGCGTTGGGCGAGCCGGCGCCGAAGCCGGTCCCCCAGATTCCGCCCGAGTAGTACGCGACGAGCGCCTGCAGGATCTGCCAGCCCGTGCCCGTCTCCGACGAGAACGGGTCCAGCCATGCGGCGAGCCGTACGCGGCCGCGGTCCGTCATCGGGATCGCGACGGCGGCGACGGCGAAGAGCGCCGCGAAGCCGCCGACCAGGTACAGCGAGCGGTTCGTCACGGCGTAGAGCATCACGAGCAGCGTCGCATTCATCAGCGCGAACATCCCCAGGTCGCCCTGCGCCACCAGCAGCAGCATCGGCGGCGCCCACAGCACGCCCACCGTCGCGAGGATGTTCAGCGGCGGCAGCGGGATGCCGAGGAAGCCGCGCCGCAGCAGCCTGCGGTGCCCGGAGAGCAGCGACGCCACGGAGACGACGAGCAGGGGCTTGACGATCTCCACCGGGTTCATGCCGCCCGCCAGGTAGAACGCCCCGCGGAAGCCCCGCCCCGCCACGATGACGCCGGCGATCACCGCGACCGCCGCGCCGAGGAAGACGCCCCACAGCGGCTCCAGCCGCTCGATGCGCCGCCGCCGCAGCAGCAGCCAGACGGCGAGCATCGTCGCGATCCCGATCGGCAGCGCCAGCTGCGAGGGCGTCGGCGCCTCGACCGTCCGCAGCGTCCCGATCCGGTACTGCAGCGCGATGCCGGTCCCGAGCAGCGCCATCGCGGCCGAGGGCACCGCGGGCGAGCCCGCGTAGCGCCCGAGCCGCAGCGCGACCCAGACGACCAGCAGCGCCGCGAGGAAGACAGCCGCCGGCGCCAGCTCCGGCCACCCCAGCTCCGGGGCGTTCGCCACCCGCACCGCCAGCACCGAGAGGTGCAGCGGCACGAAGACGAGCAGGGGGAGCAGGACGAGGTGGAGGAACACGGATGGGGTTGAAGAGGTTGAAGGGGTTGAAGGGGTTGAAAGGGTTGAAGAGGTTGAAGAGGTTGAAGGAGGGCGGAAGGAGGGCGGAAGGGGCTACTGGAAGAACCGTTTCAGGATTCCGCGGGCGACGGGCAGGGCGGCGGCGGAGCCGAAGCCGGCGTTCTCGACGACGACGGCGACGGCGATCGAGGGCTCCTCGCCGGGGCGCGAGGCGAAGCAGACGAACCACGCGTGGTCCTTGCCGCCGGGGTTCTGCGCGGTGCCGGTCTTCCCGCGCACCTCCAGCCCCGGCAGGTCGATCCCGCGCGCCGTTCCGCCCGTCACGACGCGGCGCATCGCCTGCGCCACGCGGTCCGCCGCGCGGCGCGAGAAGACGCGCTCGGGCTCGCGCGGCGGCTCGTCCCTCGCGAGGCGCGGCGGCACGAGGACGCCGTGGTTCGCGATCGCGGCCGTCAGCATCGCCATGTGCAGCGGAGTGACGAGGAGCGTCCCCTGCCCGATCGAGCGCTGCGCCAGCTCCTGGAGCTCCGCGCGCTTGAGCGGCGGGCAGTTGCCCGCGATCGAGTCGATGGAGCGGACCCCGTTGGAGTAGACCGTGACGGACTCGTTCAGGTGCAGCCGGGCGACCATGGCGTTGAACGGCGCCGGCTTGCACAGCACGCCGCCCTGCGCGAAGTAGGCGTTGGAGGACTTCGCCAGCGCCGTGTCCAGCCCGATGCGGCCGAAGCCCGGCCAGCGCAGCCCCTTCCGCTCGTAGGCGTAGTACTCGTGGTCGCGGATCGGCCGCCGCCACGAGCGCAGCCGGAAGCCGTCCGCCGGGCAGTCCAGCTCCTGCGGGACCCCGCATTCGACCATCAGCGCCGCGATCGCGGTCTTGAACGTCGAGCCCGAGGGGTACCTGCCGCGCAGCGCGCGGTTGAGGAGCCGCCCCTCCGGGTCGACGTTGAGGCTGCGGTCGAAGCGGTTGGGATCGAACGAGGGCGAGGAGAACAGCAGCAGGATCTCCCCCGTGCGCGGGTCGATCGCCACGGCCGCGCCGCGGCGCTTCAGCCGGTCGAATTCCGAGCAGGCCCGCAGCTGCAGGCCGACGTCGATCGTCAGGACGACGTTCGTCCCGATCCGGCGGTCGGGGCGCATCGCCGCGAGCCCCGCCTCCTTCACGTCCTCCATCGTCCGCAGCTCCTTCCAGCCCGAGAGCGCGTCGTCCGCCGCGCGCTCCACCCCGGTGAGGCCCTCCGACGGGTGGCGGAAGCCGACGACGTGCGCGCAGGCGTCCGCGTACTCGTAGACGCGCCGCCCCGAGCCGTCCGCCTCCGTGTATGCCAGCCGTTCGCCGCCGCGGTCGAGGATCTCGCCGCGGATCAGGTGGTGCGCGGCGTTGTCCGGACGGGAGTTGTGGCGCTCCATGTAGCTCACGAACGACTTGCGCGTGTGGCCCGCGAGCTGCCACGAGGCCTGGTAGACGAAGATCGCGAGCGCCCCGATGCAGAACAGCGCCGGGAAGAGCATGAGCCGCACGCGGTGTCCGACCCGGTACGGCGCGAAGTGGAAGCACGCCCGCAGCACGAGCGCGACGCACGCCAGGCAGAAGGCCCCGCGCAGCAGCGCGAGGACCTCCCGGCAGCGCGGCGGCGCGAGGAATTCGGAGAGGGAGTCGAGCATCGGGGCGCGATTCTAGCAGAACCGGGGCGGTCCGTCCCGCAAAAAACGGCGCCGCCCGGTCGGGCGGCGCGAAATGGTGGGCAATACTGGACTCGGACCAGTGACCCCCGCCGTGTGAAGGCGATGCTCTAACCAACTGAGCTAATTGCCCGGGGTGCGTGCGAACGGCCCCTATTCAAGCAGAAACCGCCGCGGAAGTCAATCCCCGATGCATTCCGCCGCCCGGCCGCCCCCCGCGCAACTATCGGATTGACTCTATTGATAGAAACGGTTAGAATCCCCGCCGTTTTCACGACAACCGAGCTTTCGCACCGACATGAACCGCATCGACCAGACCTTTTCCGACCTGAAGGCGAAGGGCCGCAAGGCCCTCGTGATCTACCTCGCCGCCGGGGATCCGGACGCGGAGACGAGCTTCGCGATGATGACGGCCGCCGCCGGGCACGGCGCGGACGTGATCGAGCTCGGGATCCCGTTCTCCGACCCGACGGCGGACGGCCCCGTGATCCAGCGCGCGTCGCAGCGCGCGATCGCGGGCGGCATGAACCTGCGCAAGGCGCTCGCGATGGTGAGGCGCTTCCGCGACGCCGGGCACGAAACGCCCGTCGTGCTCTTCAGCTACGGCAACCCGCTCTTCGCCTACGGGTACGGGGCGCTCGCCCGCGACGCCGCCGCGGCGGGCGCGGACGGCGTGCTGTGCGTCGACATCCCGCCGGAGGAGGCGGGCGAGCTCGAGGCCGCCACGAGCGCGCACGGGCTGCACGTCATCCGCCTCGCCGCGCCGACGACGACCGACGCGCGCCTCGCGAGGATCGCGAAGGGGGCGGGCGGGTTCCTCTACGTGATCACGCGGCTCGGCGTGACCGGGACGGGCGGGCTCGACTTCTCGGACGTGGCCGCGCTCGCTTCGCGCATCCGCAGGGGCTGCCCGCTCCCGCTGTGCCTCGGTTTCGGCGTGTCGACCGGCGAGGACGCCGCGCGCCTCGCGCCGCACGGCGACGGCGTCGTCTGCGGCTCCGCCGTGGTGAAGCTCGCGGAGAGCGTCCCGGCCGCGGACCTTCCGGCCGCCGTCGCCGCCAAGGTCGCGGAGCTCCGCGCCGGCGTTGACTCCGCCGCGCCCGACAATTCGCTTGCCCCGCCCCCCGCGGCGGGGTAGAATGCGCGGGCATGGAACCCGACAACCGCAAGCTCTACTTCACCTTCCCCGGCGGCGCGCGCCGCGCCGCCACGCTCTCCTTCGACGACGGAACGGTCCACGACCGGCGCCTCGTCGAGGCGTTCAACCGCCACGGGCTCAAGGCGACGTTCAACCTCGTCCCCGGCCGCTTCGGGCGCGACGGCGTCGTCGCGCGCGACGAGGTCGCCTCGCTCTACGCGGGGCACGAGATCGCCTCCCACGGCTGGAAGCACCTCCATCTCGACCGCCTCGACCCCTACCGCCGCCTCGCCGAGATCCGCGACGGCCGCGCCGCGCTCGAGGACCTGCTCGGCCGGCCCGTCCGCGGGTTCGCCTCCCCCTTCGGGGAGCACGGCGACGCTGCGGTCGACGCCATGCGCGAGGCGGGCGTCGCGTATGCGCGCACGGCGGGCGCGACCCGCTCCTCGCGCTGGCCGGTGCCGGACTTCCTGCGCTGGACGCAGGTCGAGCACGAGCGGCACGTCCTGCCGCTCGTCGAGGGCGCGCTCGGGCGGGACGGCTGGGGCGGCACGCTCTCGGTCCTTTCGGTCTGGGGCCACGGCTACGAGTTCGAGGGGCGCTGGGACGATCTCGAGCGGCTCTGCGCCGCGCTCGGCGGGCGCGAGGGCGTCTGGTATGCCACGAACCTCGAGCTCGTGGACTACTGGAACGCCTGCCGGATGGTCCGCTCGACGCTCGACGGCTCCGTCGTCCGAAACCTCTCCGCCATGACCGTCCACGCCACGCTGGGCCCCGACCACGGCGGCGGCGAGGGCGCCGTCCCGGTCGTCCTCGGCCCCGGCGAAGCGCTCGACCTGCGGACGATGGCCCCGCCGAAGGGCGCCGACCCGGTCTCGCGGATTCTCGTGAGCGCGGACCGCGCGGAAGCGGCCGACGTCGCCCGTCTCCCCTCCCCCGCCCCGCTCTCCGCCCCGCGCCGCGGGCCGCGCCTGCTCTGGCCCGGCTTCCGGAACAAGGCGGCGACGTTCTCCTGGGACGACGGCATGCGCAACGACCGTCGCCTCGCCGCGCTGCTCTCCGCGCACGGCCTGCGCGGCACGTTCAACCTCAACTCCGGCCGGCTCGCGCCCGACGGCGCGGAGCCCGACGCCTGGACCGTGCGCGCCTCCGAGGTCGCCGCGCTCTACGCGGAGCACGAGATCGCGGTGCACGGGCTCCGCCACGAGTCGTGGAACGTCACGCTCCCCGCCGTCGCCGCGCTCGACATCGCGCGCGACCGGCTCGCGCTCGAGGCGCTCGCCGGCGTCCCCGTCGAGGGCTCCGCGTATCCGTGCGGCACGCACTCCAAGGGCCCGGAGGCCGATACCGCGCTGCGCGCGGCGGGGATCGTCCACGCCCGCGTCGTCGAGCGGCGCGTGGACTTCGCCGTCCCGGAGGACTTCCTCGACTGGCATCCGACGACGCACCACAGGGCCGAGGACGCCGAGGCGCTCGCGGACCGCTTCCTCGACGCGCCGCCGGACCCCGCCGCGGCGGAGCCGGCGCTGTTCTACGTCTGGGGGCATTCGTTCGAGCTCGGCTCCGAGGAGGACTGGGCGCGCCTCGAGGCGCTCTGCGCGAAGTTCGACGGCCGCGACGACGTCTGGCGCGCGACGAACCTCGAGGTCTGCCGCTACGTCCTCGCCTTTCGCGCGCTGCGCGGCACGCTGGACGGCCGCGTACTCGAGAACCCGACCGCCGTCCCGCTCTGCCTTCTCCTCGGCGGCCGGCGCGCCCTCCTCGCGCCCGGCGCCCGCCTGGAGGTCGCGCCATGACCTCCCGTCTCGTCGGCGGCGGCGCGCTCGCACGCGTCTATCCCCCGGACCTCGTGGAGGCGCTGCGCGCGGAGGCGGGGATCGACCCCGCGCCGCTTTCCGAAGCGGATCTGCGCGCGGGCGCGGCGGCGGACGCGGACGCCCTCTTCTCTACATGGGGGATGCCCTCTCTCTCGGAGGAGGAGCTCGCCGCCGCCCTGCCGCGCCTGCGAGCCGTCTTCTACGCCGCCGGGAGCGTCCAGGCGTTCGCGCGGCCGCTGCTCGCGCGCGGCGTGGCGGTCTTCAGCGCGTGGGGCGAGAACGCGGTGCCCGTCGCCGAGGTCGCCGTCGCGCAGATCCTGCTCGCGAACAAGGGCTTCTTCCGCTTCCGGTTCGGGCCGAAGGACCCCGCCGCGGGCGAGGCCGAGCGCCGCGCCGCGGCATCGTATCCCGGCAACCTCGGCTGCCGCGTCGGGCTGCTCGGCGCGGGCGGGCGGATCGGATCGCTCGTCGCCCGCGCCCTGCGCGCGCACCGCGTCGAGGTCCTCGGCTACGATCCCTTCCTCCCCGAGGATCGCGCCGCGGAGCTCGGCGTGCGCAAGGCGGGGCTCGAGGAGATCTTCGCGACCTGCCAGACCGTCTCCAACCACCTCGCGAACAACCCCGCCACGCGCGGACTGCTCGGCTACGCGCTCTTCTCGCGCATGCTCCCGACGGCGACCTTCCTGAACACCGGCCGCGGCGCGCAGGTCGTCGAGGACGACCTCGCCCGCGCCCTGCGCGAGGAGCCGGGGCGCTGCGCGGTGCTCGACGTCACCTTCCCCGAGCCGCCCGCGGCGGATTCGCCGCTACGCGCGCTCCCGAACGTCCTCCTCACCCCGCACTTCGCCGGCAGCTCCGGGCTCGAGGTGCGCCGCATGGGCGAGGCGATGCTCGCCGCGTTCCGCGACTGGCGCGAGGGTCGCCCGTCCCCGACGCGCGTCACCGCGGGGATGCTCGAGACAATGGCCTGACGCCGCCTCGACCTTCCGCCCGCGCCTCGATCGCGTCCGGAATCGGCATGAGGGTCACGGGGCCGAGGAGCCCGGACGGAAGCGGCGCGTCCGTGGCGCTCCAGGCCTCCGGCCAGTTCGTCCAGGTGAAGGGCTCCTCGCCGCGCGAGCGCCGGAGGGCGTCGCCGATGAGCCGGTTCGGCCAGGTGTTGACGACGCGGACCTCGAGCCGCCGCCCGGCCGGGACCTCGATCCGGTACGGCCGGTAGGCGAGCGTGCCGGCGAGGACGCCGTCGACGCGGACCTCCGCGACGTCGCGGACTTCGCCGAGGTCGAGCATGCCGGCGGGGAACGCGCCCTCCCGCACGTAGTCCGCGGCGCCGGAGAAGTAGCGCAGGCGCTCGTCGGCGGACGCGGTCCAGTCGAAGAGCGGGTCGGCCGCCACCGGCGCTTCCGGCGCGGCGAGGCCGTCGAACGCCGCGATGCGCCAGCCGCGGGAGAGGTCGAGCGTCCCGCCGGTGAGGACGGGCCGCCGTTCCGGGCGGAGGCCGCGGGCGAAGACGAAGAAGCGCGCCTCGCCCGGCGCGAGCGAAACGGCGACGCCGTCGCCGGCGCGCGCGACCTCGAGCACGCGCCCGGTCGCGGCGTCGAACTCGGCGGCGGGCAGGCCGGTCGCGCAATCGAGCGGCAGCGTCCCGGCGAAGGGCTCCGCGGACTTGTTGCGGACGAACCAGACGCGCTCCCCGGCGTCGCCCTCGCGCACGAGCGCGTCGACGGCGCCCGGCGCGATCTCATGGCGGTCGCGCGCGATGCGGCCGAACCGGAGCAGGAACTGGCCGCGGCGGACGTAGTCCGACCAGACGCGCATCTGCGGCCACCAGGTGGTGTTCGCGTTGAGCTGCGTCCCATGGCGCCCGAGGGAGCAGCCCGGGGCGCGGTCCGTGAACGGCTGGTGCACGTAGGAGTGGTAGACGAGCCGGTTCACGCCCGCCATCCACGCCTCGTCGCCAGCGCGCCGCAGCTGCGCCGGCGTGGCCTGCCAGCGCCCCTCCGCGGCCTCGGTCGTGAACGCCTCGGCGGCGACGACGTTCTTCCCGTGGCGCCGCGCGATCTCGACCGCCCGGGCGACGGAGTGCCCCGGGGCGCTGCCCAGCCAGAACTCGCCCGCCGGCACGTCCGCCGCGCGGCCGCAGCGGACCGGGTCGAACGGCCCGCCGTAGGGCTCGACGAGCGCCTCGACGCCGGCCGCATGGCAGAGTTCGACGAAGTAGTCGTAGTAGTTCTCGGCGACGAGCTCCGCGACGGCGGCGTCGAACGCGCCGCGGCGGCGGTCCGTCTCCGCGTCGTCGCCGACGCGGTAGCCCAGCACGGCCGGGAGCGCGTCCCAGACCTCGAACCCCGCGAGGCGGCGGAACGCCTCCGGCATCGACTCGGTCCAGTTCTGGGGCCCGACCTCCCACGAGTCGATCGCGACGGTGCGGACGACCTCCCGCGCGCCGGGCAGCGCGAGGATCCGCGCGGGCATCGCCCGCCAGTGGGCGGCGAGGCCGCGCCGGTCGAGCTTGTCGCATTCGAGCCCGCCGATCGTGGACGGCGCCGGCCCGCCGCCGGTCGTAGTGTAGCCGACGCGCAGGAGGCGCCACGTCGGGGCGGCGCCGGGCGGCAGCCGGTCGAGCAGGTCCGCCGCCCGGATCGCCCCGTCCCGCACGGCGTCGCCCAGGTCGAGCAGCGCGTCCGGCGCGATGGCGGCGCGCGAGCCGGCGAGCGGCGCGTTCCCGAGCGCGAACGAACGCACCGGGATGTCGCGGCGCGGGATCCACGGCGGGTTCTCCGTCGCGAGGAAGCGGACCCGCCAGCGCCGCGCCGGCGCGCCCTCCGCGAGCGCGAAGGTCCGGGGCTCGTCCAGCGCCCGGTGCAGTTGGAAGTCGCGCCCTCCGCGCCGCTCCCACGCGCCGCCGGCCTCGGCGAAGACCTCCGCCCGCATGCAGAACGACTCCGCGTCGGCGTCCAGCGCCGCGACCGACGGCGCGAAGGGCTCCGCGTATTCGATCGTCCATTCGACCGCGTCCGTCCCCGCGAGCGGGATCGTCTCCGGAAGCGGCGCCGAGACGACGCGCGGCGGCGCCTCGACCGGGAACGCGTAGACGCGCAGGTCGCGGTAGAAGCCGAGCCGCGAGGGCGGCTGCGGGAGGGCGATGGCGCCGTCGCGCGCGAGCGACGCCGGCTCCACGTCGAGCGCCGACGCCGAGAGGCACTTCATCGAATCCTCCGGCGCGATCCACGGGCCGCCGGACGCCGACCAGCCGGGGCCGTTGTGGAAGCCCAGCGCGACGCCGACGCGCTTCGCCTCCGCAATCGCGAAGGCGAAGAGATCCAGCCATTCGGGCGACATCGTCGCGGCCGTGGCGGGGAGGTTCGACATCCGCGGCGCGAAAACGCAGGCCTCCGAGATGCCGGCCGCGGCCATCGCCTCGAGGTCGCGCGTGATGCCCTCGCGCGTCACGCAGTCGTCCAGCCAGTGCCACCAGCACTGCAGGGCGCACGAGGCCGGCGGGTCGCGGAAGCCCTCCTGCACGGCGCACCCGCCCGCGCCGACCGGCTCCGCTGCGGCGGCGATCGCCGCCGCGGCCAGAAGCGGAAGAACGATGGAATGCGCGTTCATCCGCCTGTCCTCACGGGCGGCGGCGGGCGCGGCGCGCGGACGGTGCGGCGCGCGGGCGCGGCGCGGGCGGCGGCGCCTCGAACCAGTTCTGGAGCTGGAGCCCCCAGATGCGGGAGAAGTGGCGGACGTTCCCCGTCGCGAGCGGACAGGACCGCGAGAGCGCCGCCGCCGCGACGAGGATGTCGGCGTCGGGAATCGCCAGCCCGGCGCGGACGAGATACGCCTTCACGTAGCCGAACGTGCGGATGGCGTTCTCGTTCCCGTAGACGACGTTGAGGGAGCCGAGGAACTCTTCCACACGCATTCGGCTGCCATCCGGATCGTCGGACTTTTCCGCGCCGTAGAGCAGTTCGGCGGCCGTCATGGACGAAACGGCGAGTCCCCCCGGCTCGAACTTCCGGAATTTTGCCTTGATCAGCTCGTTTCCACGCAGATAGGCGACGCATACGTCGGTGTCGAGGAAGATCACAGGTTGACCTCCCTTCCCATCGTGCGGGAACCGACGATGTCGGCGATGATCTCCTCGGTGCTGCGGCTGTCGACCCAGCTGCCGAAGAGCGATTCCAGTTTTTGCTGCCGCCGCTTGCGTTCCGCTGGGGAAACGGATTCGTCATCCGGTCGTTTCGTCCCGAACGTCGGCTTCGGGGGTAGAGGGACGGGGGGCATGTAGACGGGGCCCTCGGGCGCGGCTCCGACGGCCTCCTCGAAGAGGGCGAGGACTTCGCCGTTGAGGCTGCGATGCCCGCGCGCCGCGCGGGAGCGTAGGCGTTCGAGCGTGGTTTCCGGAATGTTTCGGATGGTCAGTGCGGGCATGGTTCGCTCCGGTTGCGGTTTGGTTGCGGAACGGTTGCAATCCTAGCACAGGGGACGTTTTCGGGCAAGCCCGATCTTCGCCGCCAGGCCGCGCTACGGGCGGATCGAGGCGAACCGCCGGTGCAGGTCCTTGTCGCCGTAGGGGTCGGCCGGGTCGGCGAGGTCGGCCGCGGAGTAGCCGGAGCGGACGCGCAGGAGCGTCAGGGTCCGCGCGGCGGGGTCGGCGGCGAAGTCGACGCGGAACATCCGCAGCGAGAGCGTGCCGCCCTCCGGCGTCCGCGCGACGCGCTTGCGGGTGCCGTCGAACGGGTCGAGCGAAAGCTGCAGGCGCGCGGTCGCGGCGAGGTCCGGACCCCGCCACGCGAGGATCGCGGCGGCCTGTTCGCGGAACGG
>CAMOEO010000036.1 GCA_946612175.1 uncultured Verrucomicrobiota bacterium | reverse complement strand
GCGCGTGCATCGGCCACGTCTCGCCCGAGGCGGCCGAGGGCGGCCCGATCGGGCTCCTGAAGGACGGCGACTGGATCGACATCGACATCCCCGCGCGCACGCTCTCGCACCGCCTCTCCGACGAGGAGCTCGCCGCCCGCCGCGCCGCCGCGGCCCCGTGGCAGCCCCGCGCCTTCGGCGGCTGGCTCCGCCGCTACGCGCTCCTCGCCGGCAACGCCTCCATCGGCGCCTCGCTCAAGCACGGATGACCTCCCTCCTCCGCACGCTCCCGCTCCTCGCCGCCGCCCTCCTCGCCGGCGGCGGGGCGGCGCCCGCACGCGCCGCGGAGGACCCGTTCGCGGCCGTCGCCTACGAGGCGCCCGACGCCTCCCGCGCGGCGCTCGCGAAGCAGGCGGCAACGCTCCGGGAGCGCCTCGCCGCCGCGTCGGACGACGCCGCGCGCGCCCGTACCGCGACGGCGTTCCTCGACCATCTGGACCGCATCGCGGACCGGCTCGACGCCTCCGGCCACGCCGACTACGCCGCCGAGGTGCGCGGCTACCGCGACCGCGTCCGCGCCTACCGCGACGGCCTGCTCCGCGCCGAGGCCGGGGCGCCCGCCGCCGCCGATCCCTTCGCCGCCCCGGCGGACGACGATCCCTTCGCCGGCGAGGCGCCCGTCCCCACCGTCCCCTCCGTCCCCACCGTCCCCTCCCCCGCCCCGCCCCCCGCGCCCCGCGCGCCGACCGCGGCGGACGACGATCCCTTCGCCGGCGAGGCGGGGGTGGCCGTCCCCGCCGGCGGCCGCCCCGCGCCCTCCGCCTCCGCGCCCCGCAAGTTCCTCGTCGAAGCCTCCGACATTACGGTCGACGCCGCCTCGCGCGGCGTCCACGTCGGCCCCTTCCTCGCCGGTGACCTGCTCGTGCTGCGCTACGCGTCCGGCGAATGGACGGGCCGCGGCGGCTCCCCCGTCAAGCCCGACGCCCCGCGCGTCGACGCCCGGGAGCGCCTCGTCGTCCTCGCCCTCGACGGACCCGACGGTGCCCCGGGCTCGGCCACCGAGGTGCCGGGGCAGACCGACTCCGCGCCGTTCGTCTACCCCGTCGGGCAGGACGGCGAGGTCGCCCTCCGCATCGCCGAGCCACCCGGCGACGACAACGAGAACCTCTTCGACAACGACGGCTCCGTCGTCTACGCCGCCTACGTGGTCGACGCCGCCGACGCGGCGGCCTTCCGCGCCTCCGACGAGGGGCGCCGCTGCCAGTTCGCCCCGACCGCCGAGGAGCGCCGCGCCGCCGAGGAGGCCGCGCGCCCGGCCGATCCGTTCGCCGCCGGATACTAGGACCGGCTATCCGATCGCCTTGCGGACCTTTGCGGGGACGCCCATCGCAAGGCTCCGCGCGGGAATCGGCGCGACGACCACCGCGCCCGCCGCGACCACCGTGCCGTCGCCGATCGACGCCGCGTCGAGCACCGTCACGTGCGCGCCCAGCCAGCAGTTCGCGCCGATCGAGAGCGGGCCCTTCGTCACCATGCCGCTCTGTTTGCAGAACGGCTCCGGCGAGGCGTAGTCGTACTCCCCGCCCGAGAGCAGGTACGAGAACGAGCCCACCATCGTCCCCTCGCCGATCGAGAGGTCGTTGGAGGAGAACACGATCACGTTGGCGGAGAGCGACGCGTTCGCGGCGATCGCGACGTTCCCGTTCTTGCAGTACACCGTCGTGTTGCGCCCGACGAACACGCCGTCGCCGAGGCGGATGCCGCGGTTCGTCGAGCCCTTCGCGTCGAGCGTCGAGCGGTCGTCCAGCACCACCCCGTCGCCGAGGAAGATCTTGGACGGATGCCGCAGCGTGACGTGGCGGCCGATCACCACCCCGCGCCCGCACGCGCCGAAGAACGGGCGGTAGAGCTTCGAGCGCAGGAAGAGCCCGAGCGCGCCGGGCGTGCCGGAGAAGAGCAGCGTGACGAGCTCCATCAGCAGCGCCTTCCAGCGCGGCATCGGCCCGTACGTGAGGTCGAGGTACTTCCGCGCGGCGGAGCCCCCGCCCCCGAGGACGGCCTTGAGTTTCGCGCCCTCCGTCGGCTCCGGCGCGGGCCCCTTCCGGAAGATTTCTTCGGTGTCGGTCATGGCGTCGGAAGAGGATACCAGATGCCCCCGGACCGCGCAACCGGGCGGGGCGGCCTCGCTCAGGCCGGCGGAAGGCGCCCGCCGTCCGTCGACGCTCCGCTCTCGTCCACGAAGCGGACGCGGATCGCGCCGTCCTCGCCGAGCTCGACCGCGCCGCACGTGTAGGCGCCCTTGCCCTTGTCGACGAGCGACGAGCACACGACCGGACACGGCGCGCCGTAGTCGTCGTGCGCGCCGCCGGGCGGTTCGAGCCAGCATTCGTGCAGGTGGCCCGTGAACATCGCCTGGGGGCGGAGCTTCGCGACCATCCGGCACCAGCGGCGCCAGCGCGGGCCTTCGATGTCGAAGGGCGGGCGGATGCGGTGCGAGAAGGGATTGTGGCAGACGACGATGCGCCACTTCGCGCCGCGCGGCGGACCGCGCCGGACGACGCCGCGCAGCCACGCCTCCTCCTCCTCGCGGAACGCCTCGCAGCACACCGTGTGGCCGTATTCGGCGCAGTCGTCGACCTTGTCCTCCCCCGTGTCGAGCGAAAGGCCCCAGACCGGTCCCGCGCGGAACTCGTAGTACGAGCGCCCGCCGTCCGTCGGGGTGAGCTCCGCGTACTGCTCCGCGAAGACGCCCCGCAGATCGTGGTTCCCGCGCGCGAACACGCACGGGTACGCGCCGCGGGTGATGCGGCCGGTGATGAGGTGCGGCACGGCCATCCGCTCGGGGCTCCCGCAGTCCTCGGGGATGTCGCCGTTGAGCAGCAGCAGGTCCGGCCTTTCCTTCAGCCCGCGGGCCGCGCCGACCGCGCCGTCCACGAAGCTGTGCGTGTCCGCCACGTTGAGCAGCCGCAGCACGCCGCCCTCCGGGGCGACGGGGCGGAAGCCCTCCACGGCGAGGGTCTGCACCTCGCCGGTCTTCGTGAAGTACGGCTCGCGCTTCACGATGGGCCGCAGGTGCACCGCGTAGGCGCGCGCGCCGTCCAGGTCGCGCTGCGGCAGCGACGCCATGTGGACCGGACGCCCGGAGCGGAGGATGCCGTTGGCGTGGTCGTAGTGGGCGCGCCCGGCGCACTCGACCCACATCGTGCATTCCCCCGTCACGGGGACGCAGATTCGGTATTCGTCCCCCACGGCGTAGACCGAGGGCGGCGCGGCGAAGAGGGACGGCAGGACGGTGGCGGGGCTCGTTTCGTTCATGCCGCCCATTCTACCACGCCTCCGCCCCCGCAACAACCCGCTTTTCCCGCGGGGGAGCGGGGCTCGGGGCGCGGAGGCGTCGTTCAGGGCAGGAGCACGCGCACGACGGGCGCGCAGCCGGAGAGGACGGCGAGGAAGCCGTCGCGGGAGAGCGTCGCGCCCTCGACGGACGCGGGCTCGACGTTGGCGAGGGCGATGCTCACCGAGCGGGGGGCGCCGCCCCCCTCCCCTCCGCCGAGCCGGAACTCGAAGCCGCCGGGGATCTCCGCGACGTCGAGCGAGGCGGCGAGCCGCCCCGCGCGGTCGAAGATCTCGCCGCGCGCGCCGTCGCGGGGCTCGAAGACGCGGAAGGTCGCGCCGTCGGCCCAGTCGTATTCGGGCCCGTCCTCGCAGGCGCCGACGGGCACCACGGCGCCGGGGCGCGCGAGCAGCGGGATGCGGTCGTAGGGGACGTGGCGGCGATGCCACCGCCCGGGCTCGAAGCGCTCGCCCGTGAACCAGTCGGTCCAGGGGCCGGGCCGCGCCCGGCCTGCTCCACTCCCAAACTCTGCGCTCTCTGCGTTCTCTGCGTGAGAATCAAACTCTGCGTTCTCTGCGTGAGAATCAAACTCCGCGGACTCCGCGTGGGGCACGTAGAACTCCGCGACGCCCCGCGGGTCGAACACCGGCGCGACGAGCAGGTCGTCGCCGAGCAGGTACTGGTGCTCGAGGTGGAGGCAGCCGGGATCCTCCGCGTAGTCGAGGACCATCGCGCGCAGGACCGGCGTCCCCTCCGCGTGCGCCTGCAGCGCGGCGCGCCAGAGGTAGGGCATGAGCCGCATCTTGAGCCGCGTGAAGGCGCGCAGGACGTCGACGCTCTCCTCGTCGAAGTTCCACGGGACGCGGTAGCTGCCGCTGCCGTGCAGGCGGCTGTGGGAGGAGAGCAGGCCGAAGGCGGACCAGCGCTTGTAGAGGTCGGGCGTCGCGGTCGACTCGAAGCCGGAGATGTCGTGGCTCCAGAAGCCGAACCCGGCCAGGCCGAGCGAGAGCCCCCCGCGCAGGCTCTGCTCCATGCCGGCGTAGGAGGCCCAGCAGTCGCCGCCCCAGTGGACGGGGAAGCGCTGTCCGCCCGCGGTGGCGCTGCGCGCGAAGACGACGGCCTCGCCGCGCCCGCGCTTGCTCTCGAGCAGCTCGAAGACCGCCTGGTTGTAGAGCAGCGCGTAGTAGTTGTGCATCCGCTCCGGGTCGGAGCCGTCCGCCCACGCGGCGTCGAGCGGCATGCGCTCGCCGAAGTCGGTCTTCACGCAGTCGACGCCCTGGTCGAGCAGCGCGCCGAGCCGCTCCTGGTACCAGCGCTTCGCGTCGGGGTTCGTGAAGTCGACGATCGCCATGCCGGGCTGCCACATGTCCCATTGCCAGACGTCGCCGTTCCTCCGGCGCAGGAAATAGCCCTTCGCGAGCCCCTCGTCGAAGAGCGCGGACGCCTGCGCGACGTAGGGGTTGATCCAGACGCACACCCGGAGCCCGCGGTCGTGCAGCTTGCGCAGCAGCCCGCGCGGGTCCGGGAACGTGGCGGGGTCCCAGAGGAAGTCCGTCCAGTGCATCGGCCGCATCCAGCAGCAGTCGAAGTGGAAGACCGAGAGCGGAATGCCGCGCTCGCGCATGCCGTCGACGAACGAAAGCACCGTCCTCTCGTCGTAGTTCGTGAGGAACGACGTCGAGAGCCACAGGCCGAAGGTCCACGGCGGGGGCAGCGCGGGGCGGCCCAGCAGCGCCGTGTAGCGGCGCAGGACGTCGCGCGGCGAGGGCCCGTCGAAGAGGAGGTAGTCGAGGCGCTCGCCGGGCACCGAGAACTGCACGCGGTCGACGCGCTCCGAGCACACCTCCCACGAGACGCGGCCCGGATCGCAGGCGAAGAGGCCCCACCCGCGCGAGGAGAGCAGCAGCGGGACGTTCTTGTAGGCCAGCTCCGTGCTCGTGCCGCCGTCCTCGTTCCACATCTCGACCGTCTGCCCGTTGCGCACGACCGCGCCGAAGCGCTCGCCGAGGCCGTAGAAGCACTCGCCCGGCGCGACCGAGAGCCGCTCGCGGAAAAACGCGTCGGCGCCGTCGTCGCGCGCCCAGGCGTGGTCGGTCCAGTCCGTCCGGAGGTACGCCAGGTCGCCCGGCTCGCTCGCGCAGAGCTCCTCGCCGCCGCGCAGGAAGACGAGCCGCCAGGGATTGCGCTCGATCCGCAGCACGAGGGATCCGCTGCGGACGACGATCGCCTCCGCGTCCTCTGCGAACTCTGCGTGAGATTCCCCCCCTGCGCTCCGCGTGTCGAAGTGCGGGCCCGGATCGCGACGGCCCCGATGGTGGACGGCGCGGACGCGGATCGCGCCCTCGACGGGCGCGGTGATCTCGAAGAAGAGCGACGCGTCCTGGAGCGTGGCGCCCTTGTCGGGGATCGGGTGCGTCGCGACGAGGAGGCGGACGCGGTCGGGCAGGACCTCGGACTCGAAGACCTGGACGGGGGAGAAGGCGGCGACGCCCTTGCGCGCCAGCCAGCAGCCGTGTGTGAATTTCATGCCGCCGATTCCGGAATGCCGCACGAGGGCCGGCTACGCCTTGACGGGCATCGTCGGGAGCCACTTGCGGATGGCGGCGACGGTGCGCTGCCAGGCGGCGGCGTCGGCGCGGTCGCGGAGGAAGACGCCGTAGAGGGCGTGGAAGGCGTCGGAGAAGGCCTGGAGGTAGGCCATGCGGTCGACGAACGTCGCGGCGGCGTCGCGGTTCTTGTCGACCGGCGGGAGCTTGAGGCCGGTGACGGCGAAGGACGGCGCGGAGACGCTGGCCTGGTAGGTGTCGTCCCCGAGGGTGAAGAAGAGCTTGAGCGAGGAGATCTTCTTGCCGCCGAGCAGGGCGGACTTGATCTCGCGGCTCTGGACCGGGGTGCCGTTGCGCAGGCCGATCTGGAAGGCGCCCTGCGCCTCGAGGACGAGGGAGAGCGGGCCGTCGATGGCGACGGCGAGGCGGGGCGAGCCGGGGCGCAGCTCGAAGAGGGCGTCGTCGGTGCGGAAGCGCCAGTAGAGCCAGGTGAGGAAGTCGAGGCCGATGTCGTTGACGACGAAGTCGCCGTTGTTCTCCGGCGTGAAGGAGGCGGGGGCGAGCTCGTCGGTGCGGACGTTGAAGAGGCGCTGGGCGGCGCCGGCGGCGTCGAGCGGGACGAGCGCGGTGCGGGCGGCCTTCGCGAACCGCTCGGCGAGCAGGTCGACCTGCTTGTCGGTCTTGGCGTCGGTGTAGAGCAGGGAGCGGTCGAGGTCGATCGCGACGTCGTTGCCGGCGAGGGAGGGGGGCGTGCGGGGGAGCATCTGCTTGCGCACGGCCTCCTTGATGGCCTGGCGGTCCTGGCGGGAGAGGGCGTTCACGCCCTTCTCCTTCATGAAGCGCAGCTCCTCGCGGCGGCAGTAGACGGTGAGGAGGGCCTTGGGGATGCGGCGCTCCTCGCGGGTGAGGGAGAGGTGGAGGAACTTGCCGGCATGGCAGGTCTCCTCGGAGATCTCGGCGTCGGTGAGGAAGCGCGGGGTGGCCCAGCCGGCGAGGGGCTCGTCGCGGAGGACCTCGAAGGGCGGGACGGCGTCCTCGGCGAAGGCGGAGAGGACGTCGGGCGAGAGCTTCGCCTCGAACTGGAAGACGCGGAAGGAGGCGGCGGCCTGGGTGAGGGACATGGGGTTATTCCTTTCGTTTGGCGGCGGGGAGGGGAAGGAGGACGGGGGCGAACGACGGGGGCGGGAGGGCGGCGTGGGCGCGCTCGCGCCAGGCGGCCGCGGCGGCGGGGTTGGGGCCGCCGCCGGAGGCGTCGACGAGGCCGCGCCCGGTCTCGCAGAACTCGGCGAGGGCGATCATGGCGTCGCGGTCGCCGAGCGCGGCGGCGCGCTCGTACCAGATGCGGGCGGAGGCGTCGGAGGCGCGGGTGCCGATGCCCTCGGCGAAGTGGTGTCCCATGCGCGCCTGGGCCCAGGCGCGGACGCGCTGGGAGACGCCGGGGTTGGCGTTGATGCGGCGGAGCCACTCGAGCAGGTCGCCGGGGTTCTCGGAGGCGTAGGGGCCGGGGACGGCGAGGACGGCCATCGACGGGATGTGCCCGGCGTTGGCGGCGGCGCGGAGGCCGAGGGCGTAGTCCTCGGGGAAGTCCGAGACGGAGCCGGAGCGGCGCATGATGGCGGCGATGCGGTCGGCGGCGGGGAGCCACAGGCGGGTGGGCTCGGAGATCGTGCCGCCCGCCTCGCGGTAGCAGGTCATCGCGCGGCGGTCGCGGGAGAGCCGGTCCTCGGGCTGGCCCGGGGGCAGCGGGACGGTGCTGGCGTAGAGGTCGCCGAGCAGCAGCCAGGCGCGGAGCGACCCGCGGCTGGCGGCCTCCTCGAGGACCTTCATCGCGGCGGAGGTGTTGGCCTTGCGGCCGAGGCCGAGCAGGAGCGCGTGGCCGTAGAGGTAGCCCGCGTCGGGGTCCTCGCGGGCGGCCAGCTGGAGCGAGTCCATCACGGGGCGCATGCTCCGGACGGCGGCGGTGAGCGTGGCGTGGTCGGGCGCGCGGCCGCCGCCGAGCGACTCGAGCGCGCGGCGGGCGATGGCGAGGATGTTGCCCGCGTCGGCCTCGGCGCGGAGGCGCTCCTCGGGCAGGTCGAAGACGCCGTCGAGGCGCTCGAGCGCAGCCTCGCCGCCGGCCTCCGTGTCGGAGAGGGGGATGACGGAGACCGCGGAGTAGGAGGAGAGCGTGTCGGAGACGACGATCGCGCGGTTGCGCTCGTCGCTCCAGGTCAGGTAGTAGTAGAGCCCGAAGCCGAAGCCGACGACGAAGATCAGGATGACGATCGAGCGCAGGATCATGAACAGGCTGTGCGCGGCCTCGCTCGTGGAGGCGAACCCGGAGAGGGAGGCGGGGCGGCGGCGGCGGCGGTCGTTGGTGATGCGGCCGCGGACCTCGGGCGGCGGCAGCGCCTTCTGGACGGTGGGGTCGGCGCCGTCGGGGTCGCGGTGGCCCTCGTGGGGCGAGCCGATGTCGCGCAGGACCTCGTAGAACGCATCGCGCGCGTCGGCGACCGCGGGGAACGCGCCGCCCTCCGCGCGGTCCGCGAAGGCGAGCAGGGCGGCGCGGGCGCGGTCGGGGCGGCGCCCGGGGGCGGGCGCGGCGGCGAGGCGGACGAGCGCGGCGAACTGCGCGATGTCGGAGGCGGCCGCCTTTGCGGCGCCGCCGGGGGGGATCGCGGCGTAGGAGAGGATGCGGGCGATGGGGCGGCGCGTTCCGGCGAAGCGGTCGAGCGCGACGCCGTTTGCGTCGAGGGCGCCGAGGCAGGCGAGCCCGGCCGCGTGCAGGTCGGCGAGGCCCTCCGCCACGTCGCCGAGGAGGCGGTCGCGGTCGCGCGGGGAGAGGTCCTCGCCCGCGGCGCGGAGCAGGTCGCCGAACGTGCGGACGCGGAGCGAGCCGTCCTTCTCCTTCTCCGTGTGCTCCTCGGGCGGGAGGGCGTCGGGGTCCAGCGGGGAGGAGAGCGTCCATTCGGGGGCGCCGCCCGGAAGCTCGGAGCGCAGCCACGGCAGGTCGCCGTCGCGCCCGGCGGCGAAGCGGTGCGCCACGCAGGGGATGCGGGCGACCGGGGCGGCGGCGCGGAGCGCCTCCTCGTAGTCGGGGTCGGGGGCGCCCTTCGCGGGGACGACGAGCAGGTGCAGGCGCTTGGTGGTCCCGAAGACGGCCGCGTAGCGTTCGCCGAGCGGGCCGTCGCCGAGGAAGCGCCGGACGGTGTGCGGCCCGACGCGGTCGCCGGGGGCGAGGCGCGGGGAGCGTTTCTGTTCGGTGGAATCGGACACGGCGGGGTCAGATGTCGATGGCGACGATCTTCCGGATGGAGAGCGCGCCGAGGGTGAGCAGGACGGCGACCGCGGCGAGGACGCCGAGGCCGGTCGCGGAATGGAGGAAGGGGCCGAGCATGCGGGGCTGCACGAAGTGGAGCGCGACGCCGATGCCGATCGGCATCAGCGAGAGCACGATCCCCTGCAGCCGCCCCTGCGCGGTGAGCGTACGGATGCGGTTGCGGATGCGGAGGCGCTCGCGGATCGTCCGGGAGATCGTCCCGAAGATCTCGGCGAGGTTGCCGCCCGTCCGGCGCGAGGTCTCGATCGCCATCACGACGAGCGCGAGGTCGTCCGAGCCGACGCGGTCCGAGAGGTTGGCCAGCGCCTCGTCGAACGGGACGCCGACGCGCGTCTGGTGGAGCAGCGTGCCGAACTCCTCGGCGAGGGGGCCCTCGCCGTTCTCGACGACGTGCTCGATGGCCTGCACGAGCGAGAAGCCCGATCGCAGCGCGTTGCCCATGTCGGAGAGCGCGCCCTCGAGCTGGCGCTCGAACTCGGCGCGCCGGCGGGCGCGGAGCAGGACGACGAGCCGCGGCGGCGCCAGCAGCGCCAGCCCGCCCAGCGTCGCCGCGACCGCGGCGCGCGCCAGGACCGCGCCCATGGACCCCGCCACGCCCCCCAGCGCCAGGAACGCGAGCGCCGCCACGGCGGCCGCCGCGATCCACGCCATCTCGGCGATGCGCTTGGGCGGGATGAAGAGGAACAGGTCCTCGAACGCCCGCGAGGTCCGCGTCGAGAACTCCCCTCCGTACGCCGCCGCCCCGCGCTCGAGCGCGTCGAGCGCGGCCTGCGCCAGCCCTGCGAAGCAGAGCCCGGCGAGAAGGACGATGGCGAGGGGGAGGAGGGACACGGGAATGAACAGCTAACAGCTAACAGCTAACAGTGAAGAGTGAAGAGTGAAGAGCGAAGAGCGAAGAGTGAAGAGCGAAGAGTGGAAGGGGGACGGGTGGAAGGGAAAGGGGATGAAGGGGATGGGGGGAAAGGATGGGTCGAGGGGGATCAGGAGGGGGTCTGCTCGCCGGAGGCGAAGAGGACCTGGCCGGTCGTGGCGTCGACGATGGCGAAGGACTCCGCCTGCCGGAGCGGCTCGCTCTTGAAGGAGAGGCGCGCGCCGTACCCGGCCTGGATCTCGCGGACGATGCCCTCGTCGGAGGTCCGGATGCGCTCCAGGACGGAGGGGTGGATGCAGATCTGCAGGTCCACCTCCTTCTTCTCCTGCGTGAGCAGCGCGGTGAGGGACCGCAGGCGGCGCTGGATGTCGACGGAGAGCTGGAGGGGGGACTTGATGACGCCGTGCCCGTGGCAGTAGGGGCAGGGCTGGTGCATCTGCGAGAGGAGGCTCTGCTCGAAGCGCTGGCGCGTCATCTCCAGCAGCCCCAGCTCGGAGATCTGCGTCACGTTCGTCCGCGCCTTGTCGCGGCGGCACGCCGCCTTGAGGGCGCGGTAGACCTGCTGCTGGTGCTTGCGCGACTTCATGTCGATCAGGTCCAGCACCACGAGGCCGCCGATGTTGCGGATGCGCAGCTGGCGCGCGACCTCTTCGACGGCCTCCAGGTTGACCTCGAGGATCGCGTCCTCCTGCGAGCCCTTGCCCTTGTGGCGGCCGGTGTTGACGTCGACCGCGATGAGCGCCTCCGTCTCGTCGATCACCAGGTAGCCGCCGCTGCGGAGCGGGACCTTCCGGCGGAAGGCCTCCTCCAGCTGCGTCTCGACGCCGTAGTGGTCGAAGATCGGGTAGCGCCCGTCGTAGAGCTGCACGAGGTTGCGGGCGTGGCGGGAGATGCGGGCGCACTCCTTGCGGACGCGCTCGTAGACGACCGGGTCGTCCACGACGATGCGGTCGACGTCCTCCGTCATCCAGTCGCGCACGATCCGCATCACGAGGTCGGGCTCCTCGTAGACGCAGCAGGGCGCCGGCATGTCCTTCACCGCCTGCTTCATGTCGTTGTAGGCGTTGATGAGCACGCGCAGGTCGCGGACGAACGCGGTGTGCGTCGCGCCCTGGCCGGCCGTCCGGACGATGAGCCCGCAGTCCTTCGGGATGAGCTTCTGGAGCCGGTCGAGGATCTTCTTGAGGCGCTTGCGCTCCTCGGCGTCGCCGATCTTGCGCGAGACGCCGCGGAGGGTGCCGCCGGGCATCAGGACGAGGTAGCGCCCGGGGATGGAGAGCGAGGCGGTGATGCGCGGGCCCTTCGTCCCGATCGGGCCCTTGGAGACCTGGACCGTCACGACGGAGCCGGCGGGGAACCGCTTCTCGATCTCCTCGTTGGTGAGGCGCTTGCCGCCCTTCTTCTTCTTGCCGCCCTCCTTGCCGCCCTTCTGGGAGTCGTCCTCCTCGCCGCCGCCCTCCTCCTCGTCGTCGTCGAGGAGCGACTCGTCGTCGGGGTTCATGTCCCAGTAGTGCAGGAAGGCGTTCTTCTTCATGCCGATGTTGACGAACGCGGCCTGCAGGTCGTTCTGGAGGTTCTGGATGCGGCCCTTGTAGATGGAGCC
The DNA here is from genome assembly GCA_946612175.1 of uncultured Verrucomicrobiota bacterium. Taxonomy (GTDB): domain Bacteria; phylum Verrucomicrobiota; class Kiritimatiellia; order RFP12; family UBA3636; genus UBA3636. Next base: position 2,755 of record CAMOEO010000036.1, on the reverse strand, counting down.
GACGAGGCGCTCGTCGGTCGGGTGCTCGACCTGGAACTCCTCGAGGCGGCCGTTCTCCAGGACGGCGACGCGGGTCTCGAGCTTCTCGGCGTTGATGATGATCTCGCGGCTGAGATGGCTCGTCTCGCGCGTGATCCACTTGAACTTGAAGAAATTCTTCGCGAACATGACGGGGGAAAGATGGGATGGGAACGGGGTTGGGGTCGGGGGAGGGACGGCTCCGGGCCGCGGTGGCGGGCGAACCGTCCGGGGGACAAAGGGAACGCGGCGGAGGGAAATCCGCCTTGCGGGGGGGGATTCTAGCAGAAATCTTCCCGAAGGGAAACAAGAGAATGCAGGTGGCGCCCGGAGGGGGTTTGTGGTATGCTTGCGCCCCATGAAACCCCTTCGCCTCCTTGCCATCGGCAACAGCTTCACCGAGAGCCTCCTCCGCGACCTCCCCCCCATGGCCGCCGCCGAGGGCCGCCCCCTCGCCTTCGCCAACCTCTACATCGGCGGCTGCTCCCTGCGCCGCCACGCCGAGAACCTCGAGGCCTCGGCCGCCGACCCCTCGTACCGCCCCTACCGGGCCTCCTTCCGCGGGTTCCCCGAGGAGGACGGCCTCGCGGGCGAGGCCCCCGCCAGCGCCAACGAGATGCTCGCGCGCGGGGACTGGGACGTCGTCACCGTCCAGCAGGCCAGCCACGAGAGCTGGGACTACGCCAACTACCAGCCGTGGGGCCACGCCGTCGTCGAGGCCATCCGCCGCGCCTGCCCCGGGGCCGAGGTCGCCATCCAGCAGACCTGGGCCTACCGCGCCGACGACGACCGCCTCCGCCCCGGCGGCGCCTGGGGCTTCGACCAGGCCGGCATGGCGGACCGCGTCTTCGCCGCCTACGACCGCTTCGCCGCGGACGAGGGCATCGCGCGCCAGATCCCGACCGGCCGCGCGGTCTGGATCATCCGCCGCCGCGAGGTCGCCCCGTTCCGCCCCTACGAGGTCTCCGACCTGGCCGGCTACCGCTGGCCCGACCTCCCGCCCCAGGCGGGCGACGTCGTCGGCCGCCTCGGCTGGCGCCGCAACGGGGACACGGGCGAGATGGAGATCGGGCGCGACACGATCCACCTCAACGCCCGCGGCGAATACCTCCAGGCGCTCGTCTGGTTCGGCTTCCTCTTCGGCGTCGACCCGACCTCCGTCTCCTACGTCTCGCCCCAGGTCGGCGACGCGGACGCCCGCTTCCTCCGCCTCTGCGCCCGCGACGCCCTCGCCCAGAAGGCCTGATCCCCCCTCCCCGCCCCGCTCCGCCGAGCCCGCCGCGCCGCCCGTGAAGACCCTCGTCCCCGTCGCCGTCTTCCGCTCCCCGTTCGGAAGCAAGTTCGGCGTGCCGCGCCAGAGCGGCCTCGCGCCGGACCTCCCCGGCCGCGTGGCGTTCGAGCCCCCGTTCCGCGACCCCGCCGCCTGGCGCGGGATCGCGGACTTCGACTACGTCTGGCTCGTCTGGGGCTTCCACGGGACCGAGCCCGCCCCCGTCGCCCCGTTCCGCCCGACCGTCCGCCCGCCCCGCCTCGGCGGCAACGCCCGCGTCGGCGTCTTCGCCACCCGCTCCCCCTTCCGCCCCAACGGGCTCGGGCTCTCCGCCGTCCGCCTCGTCGGCGCCGACGCCACCGGCCTCGACGTGGCGGGCGCCGACCTCGCGGACGGCACCCCGGTCTACGACGTCAAGCCCTACCTGCCCTGGGCCGACGCCCGTCCGGACGCCCGCGCCGGCTTTGCCGGCGAGCCCCCGGCCCCGCGCCTCGAGGTGCGTCTCCCGGACGCGCTCGCCGCGGCGTTCCCGCCGGCCGAGCACGCCGCCCTCCTCCAGGCGCTCGCCCTCGACCCGCGCCCCGCCTGGCAGGACGACCCGGAGCGCGTCTACGGGTTCCCCTTCGCGGGGCGCGAGGTCCGCTTCCGCGTCGCGGGCGGCGTGCTCACGGTGCTCTCCGCGGACCCCGCCGCCGCGGCGGCGGACGGCGCCGGCGGCGCCTGACGCCGCGCCCACTCGGCCTGCTGGACCGCCCCCATCAGGAGCTTCGCGTCGGCCTCCGTCCGGACCCCGCGCGCGAAGATGCGCCCGAAGCCCTCCATCATGTGGTCGGCGTTCGCCTCCTGCATGAATCCGGTCCCGAGCAGGTGCGCGCGCAGCTTCGCGAGCATCCGCCCGCGCAGGTCCGCCGTCGCCAGGGGGGAGCTCTCCAGCTCCCGGTTGCGCGCCGCGCCCGCCGCCGCCCGGTAGAGCTCGTGGCAGAGCAGCAGCACGCTCTGCGCCAGGTTGTAGCTCGGGTAGTCCGGCGAGGCGGGGATCTGCACGACGTGCGTGCAGAGCAGCAGCTCCTCGTTGAGGAGCCCCTTGTCCTCCCGCCCGAAGACGAGCGCCACCGGCCCCCGCTCCGCCAGGTCGAGCAGCTCCGGCGCGACCTCCCGCGAATCCGCGAAGTGCCGGCGGAAGAGCCCGCCGCGGCGCGACGTGCCCGCGACGGCGACGCAGTCCGCGACCGCCTCCGCGAGCGTTCCGTACGTCTTACGCGCGTCGAGGATGTCCGTCGCGTGGACCGCCATCTGCCGCGCGAACTCCCAGGTGAGCCCCGGGTCCGGCGCGACGAGCCGCAGCTCGCGCACGCCGCAGTTGGCCATCGCCCGGCACGCGCTCCCGACGTTGCCGCCGTAGAGCGTCCCCACCAGGACCACCCGCAGGTTCCCGAGCGCCTTCCGTCGCGCGCGCGCGGCATTCTT
>CAMOEO010000035.1 GCA_946612175.1 uncultured Verrucomicrobiota bacterium | reverse complement strand
CCCGCCCCGGCACCGAGTATGCCCGGCTCGTCGCCGCCCGCGAAGCGCAGGAAGCAGCCGTTGCGCAGGTACTCGCGGACGCCGCCGCCGGGCGGCTCGCTACCTCCAACAAGGACGCGGATGCCGAGAAGCACGGCAAGGCGAAGCGGCGCGGAAAGAACATTCCGAGCGAAGTGAAGAACGTCGTTCTGAATTGGATTGACCGCGAACGCGACGGAGAAGTGACGGGCGAAGGGTGGCGGGTTGCGTACGACGCCTTTTCCACTTCTCCGGATTGCTCCGCGCACATTCGCCAGTATGTTGGATCGTGGCCCGCGTTCAAGCGCGTTGCGGCGGCGGCGCGGAAAGAACGGGCTCGGCGCGCGAAATCGAGACGCGGACAAAAAAAGTAGCATTTCGCAAAATCTCATTTCGGCCAATACTGGCGCGGGCGTGAAGCAAGACGCGGACAAATTTGTCCGCGTTTTGTCCGCGTTTTGTCCATGTTCCGAAGATGCTTCAAGGAGACTTGTTGGCGTTGCGGGTAGATTAGAACAATCGTCAATCCTACTCGCGGCGAAACCTCCAAGCAAAAGGAAAGGACAAAAAAATGCTCCCCCACATCCGCGAAGGAATCCGCGCACTCATCCGCGGCGACGCCTCGATCCCTCCCCACGAGCGGAACATCCTGCTCCGCGCCATCGACAATCCGACCGGCGAGCGCCGCCCCGCCGAGGAGACTATCGGGCGCGTTGTCCGAATCCCCGAGGCTGCGCGGCTGCTCTCGGTGTCCGTCTCGCGCATCTACCAGCTCGAAAAGGCGGGACGGCTCGTCCCCGTCTATTGTGGCAGGTCCAAGGCCGAGGGCGGGCGGGCGAGCGGCGTGACGTTCGCAAGCCTCGACGCCCTCATGCACGAGGGCGAGAAGGAAAGGACGGCGGCGAATGCGTAGCTCCTCGCGCACCGCCACGAGCCGCCGCGCGTTCGCGGCGACCGTACAGGCGTCACGGCTGCGCGAAGCCGTCTCCCGCGCGCTCTGGACCATCCCGCCGGCGCTCGGCTCCTCCCTCTGGGCGGTGTACCTCGCCGCCATTCGCGGCCGCAAGCCCCGCGCCGCCGCCGCCAACTCCAAGGACTCGACCCCGTGAACATCCCGACAGAAACCGCCCTTCGCTACCTCGCCGCCGGGCTCTGCCCCCTGCCGGCCGACCGCAAGCGGAAGCGCCCCCTTGGCTCGTGGAAGCGGTACCAGCGCGAGCGCCCGACCGAGGCCGGGACGCGCGCCGCGTTCGCCGGCGGCGCGGACGCCATCTGCATCGTGACCGGCGCCGTCTCCGGCGGCGTGGAGTGCATCGACTTCGACCGCGGCGGCGAGGCGTTCCCCGACTGGCGGCGCGAGGTGGACAAGGCTTTCGGCCCCGCGTTCGCCGCCTCGCTCGTCATCGAAACATCCCAAAGCGGCGGCGTCCATGTCTACTACCGGGCTCCGGACATCGGCGGCAACGCCAAGCTCGCCATGACCGAGGCGGGCGAAGTACTCGCGGAGACGCGCGGCGAGGGCGGGCTCGTCTTGTGTGCGCCGACGGAGGGGTATGCGCCCATGCAAGGCGACCTGCTCGACGTCCCAACCATCACCGCCGACGAACGGACCCGGCTGCTGGACCTCGCGCGGGCGCTCGACCGCCGCCGGGACGAGGCGCGGCCGGCGGCACCTTCCGAAGCCGTCGAACCGCCACGTCCGACCGCCCCGCTGGGGCGTCCCGCCGACGGGATGCGGCCCGGCGACGATTTCAACCGGCGCGGCGGCGCGGCGTTCCGCGAAGCGCTCGCGGCGCACGGCTGGAAGCCGCTCGGGACCGTGGACGGAAACGAGCACTGGCAGCGGCCCGGCAAGGACGGCGAGGGCAACTCCGCGACCTTCAACGGATCCACCTTCTTTGTCTTTTCCTCCAACGCTGCCCCCTTCGAACCGTACCGCGGATACTCGTCTTTTTCGGCGCTCGCCCTGCTGGACTACAACGGCGACCACGCGGCCGCTGCCGCGGCGCTCCGGGCTCGCGGCTACGGCGGAACGACGGGCGCACGGGAGACGGACGAGGACGAAGTTGCGGACGCGCTCGGCTTCATGCCGGGCGGCGAGGGCGACCCGCGCATTGTCACTCATGACTGGGACGATTTCGTCACGCCGGAGCAGCGCCCGTCCGGGCATGGGCTCGACGCGAACCTGCGCCGACACCTCTTCTACCCGCCCGGCTTCATCGGCGAGTTTGTGAATTGCGGCATGGCCGACGCAATCCATCCGAACGAGCCTCTTCTTTTCCTCGCCGCGCTCGTCGCCCAAGCCGCGCTCATGGGGCAGGGGTTCCGGACGCCGTGGAACTGCTGGCCGAACCAGTATGTCGGGGGCGTCGCCGGCACCTCGACCGGCAAGGACGCGGGGCAGGCCCTCGTCGCCTGCCTCTTCGCCATCCTCGGCGTCACCGCCCGATTCGGCGGCAAGCCGGCTTCCGGGGCGGCGCTCCAAGACTTCCTGCTGCTGCGATCCGTGTACCTCTTCAACTCCGACGAAGCCGGCGACCTCTTCGCGGCCATCAATTCGAAGGGCGAGTCAAAGGAGGTTTCCAGCACGGCCCTGCGCTCGATGCTGCTGGACGCATGGAGCAAGTCCGGGCGCATCATGATTCGACGCCCGCTCAAGCCCGACCCCAAGGCGGCGAAAATCCCCGAACGATGCCATCATCCGCAATGCAACTTCGCGGCATGGGTACAGCCGGAAGCATTCTGGGACCGTCTCACCGTCGACGATCTCGCGAGCGGATTGCTGGGGCGCTGCATCGTTCTGGAAGGGGACCCGCTCGCCCTCAATCTCGATGCCCCGAACACGAACGAACCGAGCGCCGCGCTGCTCGACCTCGGGCGGCGCATCCTCGCCGCCGGCGGTGGCAAGACCTTCACGGGGGACGCCATGCCGGCGCCCGTCATCGTCCCTGCCGACGAGGCGGCGAAGAAGCGCCGACGCGAGCTGCTGCAGCACGAGACGGAACTGCGGCGTGACTACGCCGACAAGGGCGACCATGGCGCGGCCGCAGTTTTCGGGAAGCTCTACGAGAAGGCCGAGAAGCTGGCCCTGCTCTTCGCGGTGGGGGAGAACCCCGAACACCCGAGGCTGACCACCGCCGCGCTCGATTGGGGCTGGGACGTGTCGCACCTCACGACCGCCGCGCTGCTGGACCGCGTGAAGGGCCGCGTCGCCCGATCTCCGCACGAACGAATCCAGCTCCGCATTCTCGAATACCTCCGGGAACGGGGCTCCGGCGCTCAAGTGACGGGTTCCATGCTTGCGCGGGCGCTCCGGGACGTCACTGGCCGCGACCGGAACGACGCCCTCGACCACCTCGTCGAATCCGGCGAACTGCGGAAGCGCGAAATCCGGAACGGCGACCGAGGCCCCGCCACAACGTTCTACTCCATCCCCTAGCCGAACCACGAAATGCAAGACCATCTCACGAAAGAAAACGCATGGGCGACATGGGCCGCGACCGCGGCGCCGTCGCAACTTCTCGAACGGCACACCGGCCCGCGGCTGCTCGTGTTCGCCTCTGACTTCGCGCTCTTCGACGATCTCGCCGACCTGCTCTGCCGCGTGGACGCACGAACCGCGGAGACGTTCGACCTCGACGAGTACGCCGGCGCATGGACCATCCACGCGGACGCCGCCTTTCGCCGCGAGGAAGGGAAGTATCACACTACACCCGACGCGGCACGGACGGCACTCGTCCGGGCCGTTCGCGCGGCGCCGTCACCGACCGCTCCCGTTGTCGTTCTCGTGTACCTGCGCGGGCTCGCGGACGAGGAAGCGGAAGCCCTCGCGGATCGATTCTCGGAAATCCGTTTCATCTACCGGGCTCCAGAATGCGGCCCCCATTGCGGACATGGCCCGCATCTCGGTTTCGGCTTCCGCGTGCCCCGTCGCTCGCACCTGTTCCGCCTTGCGCTCTTCCTCGCCCGGCTCCCCGCGAACCGGCTGCGCCACGTCGGCGTCCCGAACTGTCCCCGACAAACGCACCTCCGCGTCCTTGGGAGGGGGCCGCGCTGCGAGGAGCTGCGCCGGCACTACCCAAGGCCGGAGAACTGCCCCTCATGGGGCTGGGCGTGGCTCGCCGAAAACTCTTCCCTACGAGAAGAAACTCTTCCCGGAAAAGTTTCCTCGCCGCTTCAAAACTCTTGAAACTTTTCCAAAACTTTTCCCAAACTTTTCCCGAAGGATTCGGACGCATGAAAGGCAGTAAAATCAAGGGGAATAATAGAAAAGAAAAAACTTTTCCTATTTTTCCTTACTACCTTTCTCCCCCCATGATTTCACGCGAGAAACGGGCGTGTGCATGGGGGTAGACCCCTTGGAAAAGTTTTCTTGGGAAAAGTTTTCGACCGAGGCAACGACGCCTCGCTTGACACGCCCGCGCAATTCGTGCGATGCTCACACACCGGATCGACCCCATGCCCACAAACGAACCAGTAGACCCCTCGCCAATGCCGGACGAACTCGCCGCCGACGCTCTCGACGGACCCGACGCCCGGGACGCCGCGAACCTCCAAGCGATGCTCCGCATCCTGCTCGAAATGCCGGCGCCCATCTGCCTCGCCTTCTGGCGGGCGTTCTGGACCGAACCCAAGGCGCCGTCCGCCTCGACCATCGCCGCCCTGTCCGGCACCGCCAAGCGCACGGTGCAGCGCCGTCTTGCCGAACTGCGCCGAGTACACGCCGACCACCTCTTCGCCGTGGCTCGCGGCGAGGGGTGACGCGAGCGCCCGCAGGAATGCGCAGGAAGGGCGGCGCGGCTTCTGGACGGGCAAGTATGCCCGCGGACGGCCCCGGCGCGTTCTAGGGCCGTCTACGCCCGCGCTACGCGGTGCCGGGCGAGGACCGTCCCCCCCGGCCCGGCCCCCCCCGGGGGGGGTAGGTTCTTCCCATAGGGGGCCCCCCGGCGGGCCGCGCGGAAGACTACCCCCCTTCGCCCATTTAGCAAGCAGTCGAACTTGCCCCCCGCGGCGGGGTGTGGTAGACTCCCCCTCGTTCGCTCCGCGAGGGGCGGGCCGCGGGAGGTAGGATGCCCGCGCCAAACGAATGCCAGTTGCAACCCGTCACCGGTCGAACGCGCCTTGCGTTCCATCCTACCCGGTTGACGGGTTGCTTTTGGAGAATCCCGAACATGGGACAGACAGACGAAACACGCCTTGCGGACGCGAGGCGGCGCGAGGCGGAAGCCCGCGAGGAATTCAACGCCGCCGTTGCGGCGGTCGAGGCCCATCCCGGCAAGCGGCGCGGGTGGCGCGAACGGCAACGCCGGGCAGCCGAAGCGGCCCGCGCGCTCGGAAAGGCCCGCGCGGAACTCGATGCCGCCGAAGCCGACGCAGGCTTGCGAGAGGCGGACGCCCCCGCCGCCGCCGCGGGGGACTGCAAGTTGCTCGTCGCGCTCGTTCGCGTCCCGGCTCGCGCCGCCGACGCCATGGGCTACGGCCCGGCTTCGCCGGCCGAAGTGGTCGAAGAGGGCGTTGCAATGCGGTATCGGATGGACTTCGACCTTTACGCCGACGATCCGCCCGACCTGCCGATGCGGGGCGAGTGGATCGAAACCGTCCGAAAGCGCTTCGGCGCAACCGCCGACGATGCCGACGCATTCCGATGCGTGCAGGTCGCGGCGGTTGCCCCGGACGGCGACGCGGCCCGCGTGATCGCGGACGCGCTCGCCCGCGAAGGGTAGACCCTGCCACGCGCCGCCACGCCGCCGCCCGCCTCTCCCGTCGCGGAGGGGCGGGCGGCATCGTCTCGCCGTCCCGCCCTGGAGCTCGCATGGACGCGGAACGAACGGCAGGGGCGGGGGCGCGAGGGCGCGGGGCGCGGTGGCGCTGGGGGCGCTGGGGAATTTATGGGGAATTTATCTCGACTTGAAACACCTATAATCAAGCGGAAGCAGCGAAGCGGCCGAAAGGTGGGGAAGAAAGGAAAACCCCGCAAAACACTAGGTTTTACGGGGTTTTAGAGTGGCTCCGGTGGCTGGATTCGAACCAGCGACCAAGGGATTAACAGTCCCCTGCGCTACCGCTACGCTACACCGGAATGCGGCGCTTGCCGCTTGCGCGGAAAGCGGGCCGGACAATAGCAGAATCGCCCCGAGGAGTCAAGCGCTATTTTTCCCGAAGCGACGCCAGGGCCGCCCCGCGAAGGCGGAGCGGCCCTGGCGACGCGGCCGGCGCGGGACTAGACGTAGCCCTGCGCGACCATCGCGTCGGCGACCTTGACGAAGCCCGCGATGTTGGCGCCCGCGACGTAGTTGCCCTTCTTGCCGAAGGCCTTCGCGGCCTCGTAGGCGTTGTCGTGGATCGCCTTCATGATGCCCTTGAGCTTCTCGTCGACCTCCGCCGCGCTCCAGCTGAGGCGCTCGGAGTTCTGCGACATCTCGAGGCCCGAGGTCGCCACGCCGCCGGCGTTGGACGCCTTGCCCGGGCTGTAGAGGATCTTCGCCTTGACGAACTTGTCGACCGCCTCAAGCGTGGACGGCATGTTTGCGCCCTCGCCGACGACCTTGACGCCGTTCTTGAGGAGCGTGTCCGCGTCCTTGCCGTCGAGCTCGTTCTGGCGGGCGCACGGGAACGCGCAGTCCACCGGCACGGCCCACGGGCGGCCGTCCTTGTGGAACTCGACGCCCTTCTTGCCCTTCGCGAACTCGGAGAGCTCGCCGCGCTTCACCTGCTTGAGCTCCTTCACCTCGTCGATGAAGTCCTGCGACATGCCGTCCTTCACGAAGATCCAGCCGGAGCGGTCGGAGAAGGTGACGGGCTTGGCGCCGAGCTGGACGAGCTTCTGCGCGGCGTACTGCGCGACGTTGCCGGAGCCGGAGATCGAGCAGACCTTGCCCTCGAGCGTGTCGCCCTTCGTGGCGAGCATGTTCGCGGCGAAGTAGACGTCGCCGTAGCCGGTCGCCTCGGGGCGGATGAGCGAGCCGCCGAACGAGAGGCCCTTGCCGGTGAGCACGCCCGTGAACTCGTTCACGATGCGCTTGTACTGGCCGAAGAGGTAGCCGATCTCGCGGCCGCCCACGTTCATGTCGCCGGCGGGGACGTCCGTGTCCGGGCCGATGTGGCGGTAGAGCTCGGTCATGAAGCTCTGGCAGAAGCGCATGACCTCCGCGTCGGAGCGGCCCTTCGGGTTGAAGTCCGAGCCGCCCTTGCCGCCGCCCATCGGGAGCGTGGTGAGGGAGTTCTTGAAGACCTGCTCGAAGCCGAGGAACTTGAGGACCGAGAGGTTGACGGTGGAATCGAAGCGCAGGCCGCCCTTGTAGGGGCCGATCGCGCTGTTGTACTGGACGCGGTAGCCGCGGTTGACGTGCAGCTTGCCGGCGTCGTCGGTCCACGGGACGCGGAACATGATGACGCGCTCCGGTTCGACGAGACGCTCGAGGACGCCCGCGTCCTCGTACTTCTTCCGCGCCTTGAGCACGGGCTCGAGGGTGCCGAGCACCTCGGTGACGGCCTGGATGAACTCCGGCTCGTTGGGATTCTTCGCCTTGACGTCGGCGAGGACTTTCTGTGCGTAGGTCATGGGATGACTCCGTTGGTTGGGTTTGCGCGACCGGCGGAACCGCATGCGCGCGGGGAGGGGGGAGGATGGTTTCGGGAGGGGTTCGTGCGCACCCGGCGGAACCGCGGCGCGCGTACGGGGCGCAAGAATAGCACGTCGCCCCGACCCGGTGCAAGATGTTTCTTTGGATAGAAGCGCGCCGCCGCGGACGCCCCCGCCCTCCCTCCCGGTCGGCGACGCGAAAAGGAGGGGGCCGCACCTCGCGGCGCGGCCTCCCCGTTCACGGACGTTCGTCCGCCCTAGTCGTCCACGCCGCCTTCGTTCTTGAAGCCGAAGAAGAAGGCCGCGTCGATGTTGTCGAAGGCCGCCGGGAGCGTCACGGTCGCCGTGCCGCTCGTGGCGTCGATGTCGGACACCTGGACTTCGGCCTCGCTGTACGCGGTTGCCGCGAGGTCCGTCTTGTAGAGCAGCGTCAGCGTGGCCGTCGTCCCGCTTTCGGGCGGGACCATGCTCGCCGAGATCGTGAATGTGCGGGTCGCGGGGTTGGGCGCCCCGAAGGTCAGCGGCTTGGTCGCGTCGTAGTCGCCGTCCGTGTCGTGGAGGATCACGAAGCCGTCCGCGGACTTCGCGCCGACGTGGCCGGCCTCCGGCACGGGCGACGGCGCCCACTGCGTGATGGCGGTCACCGTTTCGCCGAACTCGAGCGCGAGGAGCGAGGCGCCGCCGCCGTCCGTGGCCTCGAAGCCGGGCCAGCCCGTCTCGAAGTGGAGCGTCTGGACGACGGCGCCGGCGGCGTCGCGCACGATCATGTCCACCTTGTTGTTCGTGATCTTGCCCGACGGCCACCAGTCGGCCTGGTCGAAGCGGTAGGTCGCGCCGGGGGCGAGCGGCAGGGCGTTCGTCTCGCAGGTGAACGACATCTTCGGCTTCGTGTCGCCGGTCTTCGTCGCGCTCATGAAGAGGCCGGCCAGGTCGAGCGTCACGGAGTCGGACGTGTTCGTCACGACGACGTATTCGCCGACGTCGCCGCCTCCCGGCGGGACGGACATGACCTCGCAGACGCGCAGGTAGGTCGCCTCGTCGGACGGCGGGGCGAGCGAGAGGACCTCGACGCCGGCGGCGTCCTTGAGCGAGAGCGAGGGGACGGACGGCGCGAACGCCGCGTTGCCGACGACCATCGCCGCGCCGAGCGCCGTGAGGTCCGCCTGCGTCTGCGCCGCGATCCACGCCTTGCGGTCGGCGGCGACGACGAGCGTGCCTTCCGCGTCGATCACGGTGCCGGGGGCGAAGGTGTACTCCACCGCGCCGGAGAGCGTCCAGCCGCTCATGTCGACGGCGACGGCGTTGTCGTTGGTGATGACGACGACGGTCTCCGTGGCGGCGTCGAAGAGGCCGTCGGCGGCGACGTTCGCCACGGCAAACCCGGGCGCGAGGTCGGCAGTCGCCGCCTGCGGGCCGGGGATGCCGGCGTTCTTGGCGGCGGCGTAGCCGATCTCCCAGGAGGTGTTCGTTTCGCTGTGCGTGTCGAAGAGGTGGACGCGGCGCGGGACGACGTAGTTGGTCCAGAGGTCGTCCATGCCCTTGTCGGAGACGGCGTTGCCGTTCTTGTCCCAGTCGAACGCGTTCTGCGTCCAGCACCAGACCGGCGTGCCGGTGCCGTGGTTCCACTTCATGACGTCGAGCCGGTAGTCGGCGCTCTCGGCCGCGGAGATGGCCTCGGCCCAGACCCAGAAGGGCGTGTCCGCCTTGGCGGTGCCGGGCTCCTTGAGGATCTCGTCCATGAGCGTGCGCAGGCGGCGCAGGTACATGCGGCGGAAGCGGGCGTTCTGCCAGATCACGTCGAAGGCGCGGTTGTTCCGGTCGTTGCCGAAGACCTCCCCGCCGTCGCTCTTGTGCGCGCGGACGCGGTTGCCGCCGTAGAACGGGTGGCTCTTGAACCAGTCGGCGTCGGCGAGCGTGCCGATCTTCCCGATGCCATCCCCCTGGTAGTATTGGCCCCACGAGTCGTTCAGGTCGTAGGCGAGGGGCATCCACGTGCCGGTGCCGTTCACGTCGTAGTAGGCGGAGAGGTTCGCCCAAACGTCGTCCGTCTCGGTCGTGATCTTCGTGACGGCGAGGTAGTTGAGCCACGCCGGCAGGTCGAAGCGCTCGACGACCTTGCGCGTGAGCGTCGCGTCGTCGAGGCCGGTCGCGTTGTCCGCGTCCGTCACCTGCGAGCCCTTGATGTAGTTGCAGAACTCGTTTAGGACCGAGAGGTCGCCCTCGTTTCCGTCCTCGGGCGTCTTCTTCTCGATGCCGCCGGCGTAGGTCTTGTTCGCGAATGTGCCGACGTTCTTGTAGGAGTAGCCCTTCGGGTCGAGGCCGTACCCGTCCTCGATGAGCTCGTCCGTGAAGCGGCTGGAGTGGAACGCCAGCTGGTAGAACTCGCCGTTGCGCTGGAGGCGCACGGGGTAGTCGAACGGCACGAGGCAGCCGGCCATCCGGAGCACCTTGAAGGAGAGCGCCTGGCGGATGCGCGCCGGGTCGGGCCATTCGGCGATGAACGAGGTCTTGCGGACCTCGATGTCCGTGCCGTCGAACGGGTCGGTGCACGTGAGCGGCTGGCTCTTGTTGAAGCGCAGGCCGTGCGACTTCTTGTTCCAGCCCGCGGACGTGTTGCCGCGCAGGTCGATGCGCACGTTGTCATAGTAGAGGCCGGTCTGGCCGTCGTAGACGCCGCAGCGCGCGCCGTAGGGGACGAGCGACTTGTTCTGCCTGTCGCCGTCGACGTCCATCTGCGCGAGGTGGTTCACGGAATCGACGAAGAGGTGGAACGTCTGCAAATCGGCGGAGACCTGCGCGGCCGTCGGCTCGACGATCGTGCCGTAGTATTCGTAGGCGTTGTCCGGGTCGCGGAACGACGGCGTGCGCCACACGCGGCCCTCGGCGTCCTCGACCACGGCCGCCCAGCGCACCAGGTGCCCGGCGGCGGGGATCGCGGCGGCGGGGATCGCGTCCGTGTAGAGCTGGCCGGCGCCCTTGGCGTTGTAGGCGCCGAGCGCCATCGGCGTCGCGTTGGTGACCTCGGCGCCGAAGTCGGCGCGGTAGATCAGGCGCACCGAGACGATCGCGTCGCCGGGGAGGTTCGAGAGCGGGTTCACGGCGAGCGAGACGGCGTAGTCCTGTCCGTTCGTCGCCTGCGGGAACGCGCTCCAGTCGGAGAGGTCGTGCTTGACGCCGTAGAGCGGCCCGGCGTTCGGGCCGTAGGGGATCGCGCCCGTCAGGTCGTTCGCATCGAGCGGCGTAGGCGTCTGCACGATGTAGCGCACCGTCGCGGAGGCGGGCGGGATCACGATCTCGTCGACGACGTTCGTCTCGACCGTGGCGACCGCGGCGATGTCGCACGAACCGGCCGCCTCCGCAGTCGGCTCCACGACCCAGGAGAGCGCGTGCTCGCCTTCGCCGACGGGGATGTCCGCGTCGGCCGCGACGCTGGTCCCGTCCAGCATGAGCGCGACAGGCGTTGCGGCGTCGGGCGAGGTGTCGGCGGAAAGGCGGAGGGAGGTCGTGCCGAAGGGCAGGTCGAGCGTCGCGGCGTCCGCGATCGTCTCGGGGCCGTCCCACGCGGCGAGCGCGGCGATCTCGGTCGCGGCGAGCGCGCGGGAGAAGATCCGCGGGCGGATCTCGACGCCCGTGAAGATCGCGCTCGGCTCGTCCGGCGCCGTGGCGGCGGCGCCGGAGACGCCCGCGGCGGTGTCGACGACCGCCGCGCCGTCGAGGTAGACCGCGTAGCGCGCGTCCGCGGCGCGGCCGAGGACGAGCGCGACGTGGTGCCACGCGCCGTCGAAGAGCCCGCCGGCGGCGGAGCCCACGGCCGAGCCGCCGCGGTCCGCGACGAGCGCGCCGGCGGCGTCGAGCCAGAGCGAGACGGCGGGCGCGGAGGCGGAGTCCTGCGTCCGCGCGTCGAAGAGCGAGACGAAGCCGCCCGCGGGCGGCGCGGCGTCCGGCTGCGCGCAGAACCAGAGCGCGATGGAGACCGAATCGGCGGCCGCCAGGGCGTTCGTCGCGTCGAGCTCGGCCAGCCAGTCCGCCGACGGGACGGCGGCCGCGTAGTCGAGCGCGTCCAGGCGTTCGACGCCGTTCGTGTCGGACGCCGAGGCGCGGACGACGACGGACGGGGCGATCGTCCAGTCGCCGTCGGCGAACGCGGCGGCGGCCTCGTCGTCCGCGAGCGGCTCGCGCCACGCGAGCGCCTCGGCGGCGGTCCACGCCTGCGTGCGCGAGAGGACGTTGGACGTGGAGACGACCGTGCGCGGGACGTAGTTCGTGCGCCCGATGGAGTCCGGCCCCGGGACGAAGGAACAGCCCTTCGGCAGGTCGACCGGGATAAGGAACCGGTCGACGACGACGCCCGAGCCGGACGTGTAGTCGTAGAGCTGGATCATCGGGAAGCGCTTCGGGTTCACCTTGGACGGCAGGACGATCATCGACCCGCCGCCGGGCGTCTCGTACTCCTTCACGATGAGGCCGAGGCCGTCGACCTCCTCGTCGTTGTCGTACTCGTCGCTCGTGTAGACGAGGACGCGTTCGCCGGGGGCGATCTGGCGCGACGGCAGCATCGACGGTCCGTCGTTCTTCGGGCTGGACGCGCTGTAGGGCTTGTCCTTGACCTTCTTGCCGCGGTGCGTCCGCACGATCTGGTAGTTCGCCAGGTCCACGGTTTCGGTGGCGGAGGTGTTCTCCAGCTCGATCCAGCCAGAAACCTTTCCGTTCGGGTCGAGCGCGTCGATCACCTCGTGCGTCGACGGATGCTCCGTCGCCGGCTGCGGGCAGATCTCGGTGATCCGCAGCTGCGCCGCCGCGGGAAGGGCGGCAACTGAAAGAAGAAGGAAGATGCTCTTTTTCATGGGGATCAGGGATTAGGGGGCGCTACCACACGAGCAGCATCGTCCGCGGGGCGGAGCCGACGAGAACGGCCTTGACGCCGGTCGGGGCGTCGCCTTCGTTCTCCGGCGCATCGAGCGTCGAGGGCCAGCCGTAGGTCCAGGAGAGCGTGGCGCCCTCCGGAAGGTCGGCGGCGAAGCGGACGTGCGTCGTGTCGATGCCGCTGCGCCACTCGACGAGCTGCACGGTGCGGTTGCCGCCGGCCGTGAACGCGGGGCTTTCCGGATCGACGGCGATCACGTAGCCGCCAGGGCCGTCGCCCAGCAGGCCGCCGAACTTCTCGGAGGAGCTGTATTCGGCGTAGAGCGGTGCGGCCGCCCAACCGCGGGCCGGCACGGAGAAGAGGAACGTCGTGTCCGCGTTCTGGAGGTTCGCCGCCGCGGTCGACTCGTTGCGGAACGACTGGGTGGCCGTGAGGCGCGGCACCGCGCCCGAGAAGATATACCACTCGTTCGTGGTGGCGTTCCAGTTGTAGTCCGTGCGGAAGTACGTTCCCGAGACGGTGCCGTCGTCGAGGCGGATGCCGCCGTCCTTCGTGCCGTTGCCGACGCGGCTCCCGAACGACGAGCCGCCCTCGACGACGAGCCAGACGTTGCTGCCGATGAGGTTCATCCCGCCGGTGCCCATCGTCGCGGACGCGCCGTCCTTCAGGACGAGCGAGGCGTTCGCCGTCGACGTGTTGCCGAACTCGATGCCGTTGCTTTCGGCGAACGTCATCGCCGAGAACGTCCACGAGCTGTTCGACAGGTTGCCGCCGCCGCCGAAGTTGCCGCTCAGGCGGGACGTCGCCGCATCCTCGCCGACGAACGTGAGGTCGATGCCGGTCTTGGCCATGGAGCAGCTGTTGATGGCATAGCTCCCCGGCACCTCGATCGTCGCGACCGTGTTGTTGTTGAAGGCGACCGTCGGCGTGCCGCCGTACGGGTAGTCGCGGCGGTCCGCCTGATCGCACGCCCAGTGCGCGGCGTTCGTCCACGAGCCGTCCCAGTCGCCGTCCACGGCCTGCCAGGTGTAGGTCGCCTTGTCGCCGGTCGCGAAATTGCCGCTCTGCGTCGTGACCCAGGGCTCGCCGGCCGGTTCGCCGGCCGCCGTGACGCACTGGTTGGAGAAGCTCGCCTGCCAGTAGATCGTCGTGTTCCAGCTTTCGCTCGAATGGCTGGTGTTGAAGGCCGTGGAGGCGGAGGAGCCGTCGAACGTACCGACGGTCGTCCAGTCGCCCCAGTCGCCGCTCCCCTCGCGCCAGCGGACCGAGACGGTCGTCGTGCCGGCGCCGACCTGCGCCAGGCTGCCGGAGAGGGCCACGGTGCGCTGCGCGTTGTTGGCGGAGACCGTGTTGGCGACGGTGTGCTCGGGAAGCGTCGTGAACGAGCCGACCTGCGAGGCGACCGCGACGCCGGCGCTGTTGCGCGCCTCGAGGCACCAGTAGTAGGTGGTGCCGGGCGTCAGGCCGTCGATCGCGTAGGAGAACGGTTCGCCGGCCGTGACGTACACCTCTTGGTGAGCGGTCATGCGCGAGACGTTGTCGGACGTGCCGACGAGCGCGTAGACGACGCAGTTCGTGATCGGGTCCTCGCCCGCGCCCGCCGTGCCGAAGCTCGTCACGGTGCCGGAGACGCGCGCGAAGAGGCCGTCGACCGCGGAGAGCGAGACCGCGCCGAGGACGGGGATCGTCGGGTCGCCGGGAACGACGCCCTCGTATTCGGGGACGTAGATCGGGACGATTTCGTCCGAGAGGGCCTGCGCCGTGCCGTTGTCGGCCATCGCGCGAAGGTAGATCGTCTTCTGGTCGACGGGGACCGTGATTTCGAACGTCCCCGTTCCGATCGCGTCCTGCGCGACGAGCGTCGAGTGCGTGAGCGAGTTCGCGGCGTAGCCCCACTTGACGGTCACGTCGGCCGTGTCCTCGCCTTCGCCGGCCCACGCCACGCGGTAGGTGCCGGTGATCTTGAGATCG
>CAMOEO010000034.1 GCA_946612175.1 uncultured Verrucomicrobiota bacterium | reverse complement strand
AGACGGACGAGGAGACGGGCGCGCTCATCTTCTCGCACAACCCGTTCTCGATGCCGCAGGGCGGCATGGAGGCGCTCACGACGAAGAACCCGCTCGACATCGTCGCCTACCAGTACGACATCGTGTGCAACGGCATCGAGCTGAGCTCCGGCGCGGTCCGCAACCACCGCACGGACGTGATGCTCAAGGCGTTCGAGCTGTGCGGCTACCCGGCGCAGGAGGTCTACGACCGGTTCCCGGCGCTCGCCAACGCGTTCAAGTACGGCGCGCCGCCGCACGCGGGCGTGGCGCCGGGCGTGGACCGCATGGTGATGCTGCTCACGGGCTCGGAGAACATCCGCGAGGTGATCGCGTTCCCGATGAACCAGAAGGCGCAGGAGCCGATGATGAACAGCCCGCACCCGGTCTCGGAGAAGCAACTGCGCGAGCTGCACATCAAGGTGCGCGCGCAGAACGTGGCGCCGAACGGCGCCGCCGTTTCCGGCGGCGCGCAGAACTCGCCCGCGCCGCAGGCGTAGGCGGCGCCACGTCGCCCCGGCGCCCTCCCCTTCCCTGCGGTCGCCGGAGCCCTTCGACGCGATACGGGGAGGGGGAGGCCGCCGCCCCCTCCCCGCGTCATTTCCGGAAGCCGGCGCCGCGCCCTACCGCGCGTCGGGCAGGAGCAGGCCGAAGACGGCCATGTCGATCACCTGGTTGTTCACGACGCCCTCGTCCATGCCGATGGCGAAATGGCAGTCGACGAAGGTGTGCATCGAGGCAAAGAAGCGGTCGTGCGCCGGGTAGACGGTCTCCTTGTAGTTGTAGCCGCCGCCCGCGCTCCACGGGCCTTCGCCCTGCATGCCGTCGACGACCGTGCCCTCGGGCCGGTAGCGGCTGTTGTGCAGCGGCGCGCGGATGGTGCGCTCGCCGAGGCCCGTGATCCAGCAGAGCCCCAGCGGGTTGGCGCCGAGCGCGTTGTCGCAGGTGCGGATGGTCCAGTCGCGGTACTTCCTGTCGCCCGTAAGGAACCACGCGGCGAGGACGGGCCGCAGGTGGTTGCCGTAGGCGCCCGTGCCCCACGAGATGGGCGCGTCGGGGTGGCGGATGAACTTGTAGGCCATCTGGTCCGAGCCCTCAATGTAGAAGTCCGCCTCCCGCAGGACGGCGGCGCGGACGCGCCCCCACATCTCCGGGTCGCGCTGCTCGTTCTTCGCGTCGCGGAGGAAGGCGAAGGCCGCCATCATCGAGTCGTAGTGGCCGTGGTACCGGACGGGCGCGTCCGGATAGACGCTCCACGGAACGCAGCCGCGGAAGTCGGCCAGGAACTTCCGGTCGCCGGTCGTGTGGAGTAGCTCCGCGGCGGCGTAGGCGCGCGCGTCGAGGCGGTAGGCGGTGTACTGCGGGAGGTCCTTGAGGCCCTCGGGGACGTTGGCGACGGCCCAGTCGTAGGCGCGGCGCGCGCGGCGGAGATACTCGTCGGCGTCCTTCTTCCGGCCGCACGCGGCGAGGACGCGCGAGGCCTGCGCGGCCGTCGCGGCGAAGACGAACGACGCCCTGCAGTCCTTGTCGTAGGCGAAGTCGCCCTTGTCGTCGAGCTCGACCGTCTGGTAGAAGTTCGGGTCGCCGTCGGACTCGGTGCCGGCGCGGACGCCGCCGTCCTCGTCCTGCAGCGCGAGCCAGGGCTTGAGGGACCAGAGCGCCTCGTCGACGATGTCCGGGAGTCCGTTGCCGGCCTCGGGGACGTCGAGCTGGCCGTCCGTGAACTTCTGCGGCGCGTGCTCCCAGGCGGCGAGGAGCGTCTGCGCGACGTCGATGTGGCAGCGCGGGTTGTAGTCGCCGGCGTCGTGGTGGCCGCCGCAGAGCGGGATCACCGTCGGAATCGTCGGCTCGGCGCGGTCGGCGAGCGTGGCGAGCTCGGCGTCGGAGAGCGGCCGCGTCCAGAGGCGCAGGTCGCGGAAGTAGCAGCCCGCGGCGCCGTCATCGGTCGCGTTCGCGACGAGCAGCTCGTCCGTGGACGGCGGCTTCGACGAGGCCTGCGCGACGATCGCGCCGTCCGAGAGCAGCTCGACCGGCGCCTTGCCGTCATCGCCGACGGGCCCGATGCGGACGGCGAGGTGGCGCCACTTGCCGTCGCCGAGGCGCATCCACTGCTTTCCGACGATCCGCACGACGCCCCAGAGCGCGTCGAGCGGAATGTTCGTGCCGCCCTTCGCGGGGCCGAGGCGGAGCAGGGCGCCGCCAAGCTTGTTGCCGTCCTCGTCCTTGCGGCGCAGCCAGAACGTCACGGTCGCGCCCTCGGCGGGGTCGACGGCGAACGCGCCGGCGAGGCCGTTGTTCTTGCGCCCGGTGCGGAAGACCTTCGCACCGAAGGAGTCGTCGTCGACGAACGTCCCGCCGGGCTTCTCCGCGGCGATCGGGGCGAGCGCGGCGGGGGACCCCGCCACGGCGTTGCGCAGGTCTCCCTCGAGCGGGAAGCGCGCGGCGAGCGCGGGGTCGGCCAGGAGCGCGTCCTGCGCCGCCTTGAGCGCGGGATAGGCGGGATTCGGCGCGGGGACGGGGCTCTGGCGCAGCGGGCCCCACTCGTTGCCCTTGAGCCACGACTTCACGGTCGTGAGCTGCACGCCGTTCGTGTGGCACGCGATGCGGCGCCAGCCGGGCGCGCGGTCGGGCGTGAGCTCGATGCCGCAGCGCTGCGCGAAGACGCCGGTCGACTGCACGCGGAACGGTTTGACGTAGACGTCGGCGCACAGGTCGAAGGAGATCGACCGCCCGACGCCCGGCACGCGCAGGTAGTAGCGCCCGGGCTCGGCGAAGTCCGTGAAGTCGAGCACGTAGACGTTCTCCGCGGAGTGGTTCGCCTTGCCGTCGGGCTCGAGGCCGTTGTGCGTCAGCTTCGCGACGCCGCGGAAGACGGCCTTGCCGTCCTTCTCGCGCACGACCTCGAACGGCGGCGGCTCGCGGAAGCGGAGGGCGTAGGGGGCGAGGTCGTCGTAGGAGGTGGAAGCGGTTGAAACGGTTGAAGTGGTTGAAGCGGTTGGATCGGCGGCGGGCTCCTCCTCCGGCGGCGGGGGGACGAAGAAGGCGTCCTCGAGGGTGGGCGTGGCGGAGAGGTCGAAGGCGGCCTCGGCGAGCTTCGCCTTCTCGGGGAAGGAACCGAGCCAGAAGCCGAGATAGGCGACCTTGGGCCCGTCGGGCAGGTAGCCGACCTGGTTGGCCTGGATCGAGCGGGAGATCGACCTCTCGGGGTCGAAGACGAACTCCGCCGCGCGCTCGCCCGAGCAGATCTTCGGGCCGACGGACACCGACACGCGGTCGCCGGACTTTAGGTCGCGGCCGAGGTCGAGATAGACGTCGTGCATCATCAGCACCTTGAACGGCCAGCCGAAGGGGATGTAGGCGTCGATCTTCGAGCGGCGGCCGAACGACTCCATCGGGACCGCCTTGCCGTTCACGCGCACGTCGTACTGCTCCGGGTCGCGCCAGGACGCGAGCGAGAGCGACGCGCCGAACTCCAGCGCGACCTTGCCGTCGCCCAGATACGACGCCCGCCGCAGGCCGACCATCCGCGCCGCGCGGTCGTCCGCCGGGACGCGGACCGTCTCGGGCTCCGCGACCTCGGAGCCGTCCCACTGGAAGAAGCAGCCCGTCTTCGCGCCGGTCGTCGGGGCGCCGTCGCCGTGCGCGACGAGCCCGTAGCGCACGCCGGGTTTGAGCGGCTCGGGAAGCTTGAGCTGGACGAGGCAGCGGCGCAGCTCGTTCTTCGCCGGATTGGCGGCGGAGAAGCCCGGGGGCAGGGGGAACTCGACGTCGTTGGCGAGCGTCTTGGCCTCCTTCGGCTGGACGAACTTCTCGTAGGCGTAGGCGGGGTCGTCCTCGGAGCGGACGCGCCAGGCCTTCGCCTGGTTGCGCGCGCCGACGCAGGACGCGCCGAACACGGCGACGACGGTGTTGGAGTCGACCGCCACCGCGCCTCGGAGACCGTAGCACTCCAGCGCCCAGGGCTTGAGGTCGACGGGATCGGGCTCGGCGGCATGCGCCGCGACGGCGAAGCCCAGGGCCAGGCTTGCGAGGAACCGGGGGAGGGAGGAAATGTGTTTCAAGGCGTGGTTATTTCAGGACGATGGTGCGGCCGGTGCGGCGAGAGCGCTCGGCAGCGAAGACGGTGAGGTGCGACTCGATCGTGGCGTCGACGCCGGAGACGATCAGCTCGGGACGGTTCTCGAGGATCGCCGTGCAGAAGGCGTCCATGATCCCGCCGTCGCCGCCGCCGTGGCCGCCGGCCATGCTCGCGCCGGAGGCGTTCGTGTCGATCGTCTCGGTCTTCCCCGTGAGGAAGTCGAAGATGCGGATCGTCGAGCTGTCGTCCGTCTCGATCGTACCCTTCGTGCCGAAGATGCGCGTGCGGCGCCCGCCCATCGGCGCGAAGGCCGTCATCGTGAAGGAGGCCGTGGCGCCGCCCTCGTACTCGAAGTTCACGACCTGGTGGTCGACGACGTCGTTGTCGCACGCGAAGACGCAGCGGCCGTAGGGGCCTTCGCGGAGCGCCTTCGTGAGGTTCTTCCGCGTGAAGGTCGGATCGACGACGTCGAGCGGCCAGCCGTGCGCCTTCGGGTCGGCGAGGCGCTTGAAGTAGAACTCCTTGGCGGACCACGGGCACTTCCGCGAAAGCTTGCAGTCGAGGCAGCGGTCGGCGGCGCCGGCGGGCTGGTTCTCCTTCTTGAAGAACGAGAGCGATCCGAACGACGAGACGCGGCGGCAGGGCTTTCCGATGACGAACGAGAGCCAGTCGACGTCGTGGCACGACTTGGCGAGCAGCATGAAGGAGCTCTCCTTCTCGTTGCGCCAGTTGCCGCGGACGAACGAGTGCGCCTGGTGCCAGAACCCGACGGGCTCCAGGTGCTCGACGGTGACGATGTCGCCGATGCGGCCGGAGTCGACGATCCGCTTCACGATGCGCGAATAGGCGGTATAGCGCAGGACGTGGCAGACGGCGAAGACGTTGCCGTGCTTCCGGACCTCGGCGACGATGCGCTTGCACGCGGCGGCGGTGGGCGCCATCGGCTTCTCGAGGAGAATGTGGTAGCCGAAGCGCGCGAACGCCTTCACGCACGCCTCGTGGTCGGCGTCCTGCGTGCAGATCGCGACGCAGTCGGCGAGGCGGCGCCCCGTGGCGGCCGCCTCCTGCCACGTCCGGAAGACCATCTCCGGCGCGATGCCGTGCTCGCGCGCCATCTTCTCGCGATGGAAGTCGCGCGGCTCCGCGACGGCGACGACCTTCGCCTTGTCGGGGATCTCCTTCGCAAGGTCGGCGTAGGCGAACCCGCGGCCGCCGGCGCCGACGACGAGAAAGGTGAGGGGGACGGGGGATGTTTTGCGTTTCGGGATGCTCATGCCGTGCAATTCTACCACAGCCGCCGCGCGTTTGCACATCCCCGTCGGATGGAGGGACCATCGGGGCGCGGGACCGGATCCGGCCCCGGAGGGGCGGGGTTCACGGAGCGCGGGCGGCGGTGCCGCAGGCGAGGTCGAGGACGACGCGCAGCGCGGCCTCGAACTCCTCGACGACCAGGAACTCGCGCTCGCCGTGGCAGTTGCGCCCGCCGAAGCCGATGTTGGGACAGGGAATGCCGCGCCACGAGAGCGTGGCGCCGTCCGTCCCGCCGCGCACCGACGAGAGGCTCGGCGCGTACCCGGCGGCGGCGATGGCGTCCGCCGCGGCGCGCACGAGCGCGGGGTGGCGGCGCAGCACCTCCTCCATGTTGCGGTACTGGTCGCGGATCTCAAGCGAGACGGTCCCTGCGCCGTACTTCGCGTCGAGGTCGCGGGCGATGAATCCGAGCTCCTCCTTGCGCCGCGCGAAGCCCTCCGGGGAGAAGTCGCGGACGAGGACCCGGAGCCGCGCCTCGCCGACCGTCCCCGCGATCTCGTCGGGGTGGTAGAACCCGTCGCGGCCGTCGGTCCTCTCCGGGCACTCCTCCTTCGGGAGCGCGGCGAGGATCTCGGCGGCGATCTTGACGGCGTTGCGCATCACGCCCTTGGCGGAGCCGGGGTGGACGGCGACGCCGCGCACGATGAACGTCGCGAGCGCGGCGTTGAAGTTGGCGCAGCCGACGGCCGAGAGGTCCGAGCCGTCGACCGTGTAGGCGATGCGCGCGCCGAACGCCTCCGCGTCGAAGCCGAGCGGGCCTTCGCCGATCTCCTCGTCCGGCGTGAACGCGAGGCGCACCTCGCCGTGCGGCGGCGCGTCCGGCGCGAGCAGCGCGGCGGCGGCCGAGACGACGATCGCGAGGCCCGCCTTGTCGTCGGCGCCGAGCAGCGTGGTGCCGTCGGTCACGACGAGCTCCCTGCCTGCGAGCGCTTCCAGCTCCGGCGTCGTGGCGGGGTCCAGCGAAATCCCCGAATCGCCGAGCGGCAGGACGCCGCCGCCGTAGCGCACGACGCGCGGCTTCACACCGGCGCCGGACGCCTCCTCGGCGGTGTCGAGGTGCGCGACGAAGCCGAGCGCGGGCTCGCCCTCGCGGCCGGGCGAGGCGGGGACGGCCGCGTAGACGTAGCCGTCGGCCGTGTGGCGCACGCCGCGCGCGCCGAGGGCGCGCAGCTCCTCCGCGATGGCCGCGCCGAGCGCGAGCTGTCCGGGCGTGGAGGGGTGCGTCCCCGTCTTCGAGGACGACTGCGTGTCGAACGAGACGTAGCGCAGGAAGCGCTCCAGGGCGGGGCTCATGGCGCGACGGGGGCGGGGGGGAGCCCGAGGGCGGGGTGGTAGACGCCGCGGCGGGGCTGGAACGAGACCGTCGCGACGCCGCAGTACGGGAACGAGAAGCACCCGACCGGGAACGGACGGACGCCGAGCAGGAACGTGAGCATCGCGTTGAGGGAGCCGCCGTGCGCGAAGACGGCGACGGTCTTCTTCTCCGCCCCCTCTTCGCAGGTCCAGCCGCCCTGGCGCGCATGCCAGCCGACGGACGCGAGCGCGCCCAGGAGCGCCGGGACGACGCGCGCCAGCACGTCGAACGTCCCCTCCCCCAGCTCGGTCTTCCACGTCTCCTCCGCGTAGCGGTCCGCGTCGCGCGCGGCCATCGCGGAGGCCTCGGTCGAGGTGGCGTTGCGGAACGCAGGCGAGGGCGTCCACTCCTGCAGGCCGGGGACGCGGACGACCTCGAGCCCGCGGCCCGCGAGCGCGCGCTCGGCGGTCTCGACGGCGCGGCCGTAGGGCGAGGAGAACGCGACGTCGATCGGCGTCGCGGCGAGCGCGCGGCCGAGCGCCTCGGCCTGGGCGACGCCGTCGGGATGCAGGCACCCCGTCACGGGCGAGGGCGGTTCGCAGTAGGGATCGCCCTTCATGCGGGCGTGGCGGATCAGCAGGAGCTTCATCGCCCGCAATGCTACCAGAAGCCCGCCGCGCGCGCAACGGGATTGCGTTTCGCCACGGCTTCCCGTAGAATTGAGGCTCCGAAAACCCAATCCTACCACCCATGGAAACGATCACGATCTTCCCGTCCGAGGTCCTCGGACCCGTCAAGCCCATGAACGCCGTGAACAACGGCCCCGTCGTCGCCGGCAAGGACCAGACCCGCGGCAACCTCCCGACCTACAAGGCGCTCGAGATTCCCTTCGCGCGCACGCACGACGCCGCGTTCTTCAACGGCTACGGCGGCGAGCACACGGTCGACATCTCGGCGGTCTTCCCGGACTTCGACGCCGACCCGCTCGATCCGGCGAGCTACGACTTCGACCTCACGGACATGTACATGGAGCAGATCCTCGCGGCCGGGACGGAGCCCTACTTCCGGCTCGGCCAGAAGATCGAGCACCTCCCGAAGAAGTACTACATCTTCCCGCCGAAGGACTTCGGGAAGTGGGCCGTGGTGTGCGAGCACCTGATCCGCCACCTCAACGAGGGCTGGGCGAACGGACACCGCTACGGGATCCGGTACTGGGAGATCTGGAACGAGCCCGACCTCTGCGACTGGATGGGCCTCCCCGTCTCCGAGAAGAAGACCTGGACCGGCACGGCGGAGCAGTTCTACGACCTCTTCGAGACGGCCGCGAAGCACCTCAAGAAATGCTTCCCGGACCTGAAGATCGGCGGCCCGGCCTGCTGCGGAAAGTGGGAGTGGGAGACGGCGTTCGTCGAGGAGATGGGCCGGCGCAAGGTCCCGATGGACTTCTTCTCGTGGCACGTCTATGCCAAGGAGCCCAAGTGGATCGCGTGGAACGCGCGCCGCATCCGCGAGCTTCTGGACGCGAACGGCTACGCCGCGACCGAAAGCCACTGCAACGAGTGGAACTACGTGCGCAACTGGACCGACGGCTTCGTCTACTCGGTCAAGAGCATCATCGGCATCAAGGGCGCCGCCTACGCGGCCGCCGCGATGGCCGACTGCCAGAACGCGCCCATCGACATGCTGATGTACTACGACGCGCGCCCGACCGGGTTCAACGGCATCTGGGACATGTACGCCTACGAGCCGCTCAAGGGCTGGTACGCGTTCGAGGCGTTCCGCCGCCTGCGCCGCCTCGGCCACCACGTCCGCACGGAGCCCTCGGCGGGGCTCGCGAAGGACGAGGAGGTCTACGCCGCCGCCGCGCGCTGCAAGAGCGGCGCGCACAAGGCCGCGATGGTCGCGCGGTTCGTCGAACGCGACGATCTCGCGCGCCCGAAGAGCGTCGCGCTGAAGCTCGCCAAGGGCACGTGGAGGAACCCGCGCGTGCGCGTCCTCGACGCGAGGCGCGACCTCGCGCCGGCGCCGTTCCGCGTCGAGGGCGACACGCTCGTCCTGCGGCTCGCGCCGCTCTCCGTCGCGCTCGTCGAGTGGTAGGCGCCGCCCCGCCGTCCGGGCCCGCTAGCCGCAGTGGAAGTAGGTCTTCACGAGCTCGGCCATCGCGGACTGGCTCTTCGTCACGCGGGCGCGGAGCGTCCGGTCGTCGAAGCCCTTGAGCTGCGCGGCGATGCCGTCGATCGTCGCCGGCGAGAAGACGCCCTTCGCCTCGTAGACCGCGCGCTGCGCGAGCAGGCGGTCCGCGGAGGCCCAGCAGCTGTCGGGCAGCGTCGCGAGCGACTTGAGCAGCTTCGCGTTCTCGGCCTTGTGGATGTTGACGTTCACGTAGGTCTTCGCGGCGAGCGCGAGCGCGTCCTCCGCCTTCTTCTCCAGGCCGTGGCGCAGCGCGACGGCGAGGCCGGCGAGGAGCAGGTACACGTTCGCGGAGGCGTCGGGCGAGCGGATCTCGACCGTCTGCTTCTCCTGCGTGCCCTGGGCCGCGCCCTTCTCGAGCGGGTTGGCCTGCGCGCACATGTCCGTGCGGCCGGCCCAGCCCAGCGGGACGCGGACGAGCACCGAGCGGTTGCGGTCGCCCCAGCAGACGTTCGTCGGCGCCTCCTGGTGCGGAACGAGCCGGAGATAGGACGTCGGGTTCATGTTGCCGAACGCGGTGATCGAGGGCGCCATCTCCATGAGGCCCGCGATGGCGCGGCGCGCGACCGCGGAGATCTCGCCCTTCTCGAGCATCCGGTTGTGGCCGCCCTTGGTGAGGCGCATGTGGATGTGGAGGCCGCTGCCGGCCTTGCCGACGGTGATCTTGGGGGCGAAGGTGACGTCGAGCCCGCAGCGCGCGCCGAGGTTGCGGATGACCCACTTGGCGAGCGTGAGCTGGTCGGCCGCGCTCTCCGCGGGGCACGGGAGGAACTCGATCTCGTTCTGCTCGTAGAGCTTTCCGTCCTGCGTGAAGTTGCCGACCTCGCTGTGGCCGTACTTGATGCGGCAGCCGACGCGCGCCGCGTAGAGCATGCACTTCTGGCGGAACTCGTTGAACTTCGCGAACGGGCCGGACTCGTGGTAGCCGCGCTGGTCGGCCGCCGGGAACGCGCCGGTGTCCTCCGCGATGACGTAGTACTCCAGCTCGCCCATCGCCTCGAACACGAGGCCCGTCTCCTCGCGGAAGACGGCGCACGCCTTGCGGAGCGTGTACTCCGGGGAACTGGCGAGCGGGTTGCCGTCCTTGTCGAAGAACGAGCAGAGCAGGCACAGCGTCGGCAGCTCGGCGAACGGGTCCATGAACGCGGTCGAGAAGCGAGGCACGACGTAGAGGTCGGAGCTGCTCGCCTCGATGTAGGAGAAGAGGCTGGAGCCGTCGACGCGCTCGCCGCAGCGGAGGATCTCGTCGAGATAGGCGCCGTCGTTGATCACGAAGTTGAGCGTCTTGAGGCGCCCGTCGCCGCCCGGGTACATGAAGTTGACGTGGCGGATGCCCTTCTCGAAGACGTAGTTCTCGATGTCGGAAAGGGTGAACGCGGCGGCGGGCTTGCCGAGGGCCTCGACGAGCGGGTTGCAGCAATAGCCGGGGAGGCGGCGGGGATCGTGCTTGGGCATCGGATGGGTTTCTCCTGGGGTGGGCGCGGACGCCCGGATTGTCGTGAAAACGCCCCCGAGTCTACCAGAACGCGGGGAACGAGGCAAGGTTCGGAAAATCAGAGGTCGAGGCCGGCGAGCGCGGTGCGGAACTCGTCGAGTCGGAAGGCGGCGACGGGGACCTGGCCCGGCTCGCAGCCCGGGAAGTCGCGCAGGAAATCGCCGCGGCCGAGGTAGTCCATCAGGTCGCGGACGCGGCGATTCGCCGCCGCGAGCGGCAGCACGCGCGGCGGCGCGCCGCCGGGGCGGCCGATCTCGAGGCGCGAGGTCGGCGCGGCGTCGAATTCGAGCCCCTCCGCCGGGAGCGTGCGGCTCCAGAGCTCGGCGCCGTCGGCCGCGACGAGCCGGAGCGGCGCGCCGGCGGGCACGCCGGCGCGCGAGCCGGGGCGCAGGCGGACGCGCGTGGCGACTGGCGCGGGGCGCGGCGTGTGCGGCGCGAGGAGGCGGACGGGGTTCGTGAGCGCGCAGTGCCGCGTCTCCTGCTGGCGCTTCGCGGCGTAGTCGCCGTCGTGCTCGCCGAAGGCGCGCGCGACGAGCCAGCCGCCGTTGGCGTCGCCCTCGACGTCGAACTCGACCGTGCCGCCGGGGACGTTCTCGGCGCAGGCGAGGACGGCGCCGCCGGGGCCGAGCAGCTCGACGCGCGAGAGCGCGGCCTCGCCGGGCGCGGGCCAGGCGACGACGCGGGCGCGGTGCGCGGCGCCGGCGCCGGAGGGGATCTCCGAGCCCTGCGGAGCGCCGTCGACCTCGAGCGTGAGGTAGGGGCCGCTCGACATCGAGTGGCGCGCGGCGCGGAAGGCGGAGAGCATCTCCTCCATCGTCGGGGCGCGGTCGGGGCCGGGGATGCAGCTGAAGAGCGCGGAGCCCTTGCCGTCCGGGCCGGTGCCCGGGCAGAGGTCGAGCTCGGAGAAGCCCGGGACACGCCAGCCGCGGTCCAGCAGCTCGAACCAGAGCGCCTGGTAGTCGCGGTGGTAGGGGTCGTAGCCCTGGACGGTGAGGCCGTCGAGGAAGCCGTCGGCGTAGAGGTTCGGCGGCATCGCGGCGGCGATGTTGGTCGTGAACTTCTCCTGCCACCACCACCAGCTCGTCGGGTGAGCCCAGACGGAGATCGCGCCGGCGGCGCGCTGGCGCGCGACGATCTCGGAGTAGGTGCGGCGGTAGTGGGCGCCGCGCGGATCGAGCGGGTTCGGGTCCTCGATCGGGTCGAGGTCGCAGTAGGAGACGCGGCGGTCCTGGTCGTAGTCGTGCCACGCGGGGACCTGCAGCCGGAAGCCGACGTGCCACATGTGGCCGTAGCGCTGCTTGGGCGTCTCGTTGTCGAGGTAGTGGAAGGTCTCGCCCGCGGCGGCCTCGTTCGCGGCGCGGACGGCGCCCTCTACGTCCGCGCGGCCGAGCGCCTCCTCGCGCTCGGCGTCGGTGAGAAGGCCGGCGAAGTAGCGGTCGCGCTCCTGGCGCTCCCAGTGGCCGTAGATGCGCGCATTGGCTGCGGTCCAGGGCGAGCCCATGCCGATCGCGCGGACGCCGTGGCGCCGCTCCCAGGCCATCAGCTGGGCGGTCGACTCCTCCTGGGAGACCTTCTGGGAGCGGACCATGTGGGAATGGGAGGCGACCTTCGCCCAGGCGGGGCGCGCGCCGGAGAGGGAGGTGGAGAGAAGCGAGGCCTTCATGGGGGCTATGCCGGCTGTTCGGCCACGAGGGCCGGGTCGAGGAGGGCGCCGCGCTCGCGGAGGAGGGCGGCGAGGCGGGCGGCGTCGAGCGAGGAGAGCGGGGTCTTCTCGCGGGCGTGGAGGGCGGCGCCGAGGCCGGCCGCCTCGCCGGTTCCGGCGCAGACGGGGATGACGCGCATGGCGTCCCACGCGCTCGTGGCCCACGAGGCGCAGCGGCCGCACGCGGCGAGGTTCGCGGTGCGCGTCGCGGCGAGGCAGCGCCACGGGATCGCCCACACCGGGCCGCGGCGCCGCCAGTCGGGCGCGAGGCAGACGGCGTCGTCGAACCAGCGGTGCATGTCCTCGTCGCGCAGCTCGCAGGCGCCGACGAGGCGGCGCGTCATCCGGAAGCACGCGATCGTCGGGATCTTGAACGGCTGGAAGTCCTCGTCCGGATGGTCCTCGCGGAGCTTCGCGAGGTTCTTGCGCACGAGGTCTCGCGTCGCGAGGACCTGCCCCGTGACCTGCTCGCCGTCGTCGCCGCGGAAGAACGGGCCCTCGGCGCCGCCCCCCTTGCCGGCGTTCCTGTCGAACGCGTGCGAGGAGGTGTGCAGCCAGAGCTTCCCGCCGTCCTGCAGCGTGTAGAACCAGCCGCCCGCGACGTTCGCGTCGATCGAGACGGTCGGCTCGCCCGCGAGGAAGCACACGTCCGCGTCGCCGGTGGCGTCGACGACGGCGCCGCACGCGACCGCGGTGCGGCCGGACTTGTTCTCGACGGCGAGGTGCGTGACGCGGTCGCCGTCGCGGAGGGCTGCGCAGACGCGCGTGTCGTAGAGGATGTGGACGCCCGCGCGCAGCAGCGCCTCCTCCAGCGCGAGCGCGTAGCCGCACGGGTTGAAGCCGGTCTCGAGGCGCGGGCCGGCGGCGCGCGCCTCGCGCGTCGAGGCCGGGTCGAGCCAGACCGCAGGCGGCGGGCGGAACCCGGCGACGGGCGCGGGGTGCTTGATGTCGGCGACGGAGAGGTCGAACAGCTCGCGCGCGATTCCGCCCATCACGACGCGGCCGCGGCCGTCGTCGATCGGCAGGTAGATCGTCACGTTGCCGGCGGTCGCGAGGCCGCCGAGCGTGCAGGTGTTCTCGAGCAGCAGGACCGAGGCCCCCGCGCGCGCGGCGGCGAGCGCGGCGGCGACGCCGGCGATGCCGCCGCCGGCGACGACGACGTCGGCCGACGCGGAAACGGGAAGATCGCGGGCGGGTTCGCGGATGGTGGTGTTCATCGGGGCGGATTCTACACGAATCGCCGCCGCGCGGCAACGCCGTTCTACACCGCGCGGAAGGAGGCGATGCGGGGTTCGTCGAGGGAGCGCTCGACGCGCAGGCGCAGCGTGCCGGCGGAAAGCGGCGGGAGGTCGAGGTAGCGGCGGCGGCCGATCGTCTCGCCGGAGGCGACGGTCGTCCAGCCTTCCGCCCCCGAGGGGCGGTGCTGGACGGAGAACCCCGCCACGCGCTGGCCCTGGCGGATGTCCTCCTCGATCCACACGCCGCGCGCGGCGCGGCCCTCCGGCAGCGCGAGCGCGATGCCGCCGCACGGCCCGATCTCCGCCTCGGCGAGCGTCGGGCCGAGGAGTTTGTCCGTCTCGGCGCGGAGCTCGCGCAGGCGCGCGGCGTCGGCCTCGGAGACGAGCCCCTTGCGCGTCGGGGGGAGGTTGAGGATGAAGCCCGCGCCGCGCCCGACGCTGTCCTTCCAGATGCGGACGAGTCCGTCGAGCGGGATGGGGGCGTCGCCGTCGCGGTGGAACCAGTGCGTGTCCTGGCGGATCGAGACGTCGACCTCGGCGGGCTTCCACTTCACGCCGGCGGGGTCGCCGTGGCGCAGCAGCTCCAGCCCGGCGGCGTCCTCCTCGGCCCAGCGGTCGTGGAAGCCGCACCAGCACGGGTCGGAGGACTTGCCGGCCTCGTTGCCGATCCAGCGCAGGTCGGCGCCGCCGAAGTTGCCGAAGAGCACGGCCTGCGGCTGCCAGCGGTCGCGCGCGGCGACGATCTCCGCCCACGGGTAGTAGCTCTTCTGGTCGATGGAGCGCTTCTCCCGCGCGCCGCCGTAGTAGCCGTCGCCGCCGTTGGCGCCGTCGAACCAGACCTCCGCGAGCGGTCCGTATTGCGTGAAGAGCTCCTCGAGCTGGCGCAGGTAGTAGTCGCGGTAGGCGGGCGTGCCGTAGTCGGCGCGGTTGCGGTCCCACGGCGAGAGGTAGAGCCCGGCCTCGATCCCCTCGGCGGCGCAGGCGTCGACGAACTCGCGCACGACGTCGCCCCTGCCGCCGCGCCACGGCGAGTTGCGGACGCAGTGCTCCGTCCACTTCGACGGCCAGAGGCAGAAGCCGTCGTGGTGCTTGGCGGTGAGGACGAGGCGCGACATGCCGCCCTCGCGGGCGACGCGCGCCCACTGGCGGCAGTCGAGCGCGGTCGGCGCGAAGATCGCGGGGTCCTCGTCGCCGTAGCCCCATTCGAGGCCGGTGAACGTGTTGGGCGAGAAGTGGACGAAGCCGTAGAACGGCTTCTCGTGCCAGGCGAGCTGGCGGGGGGTGGGTAGAGGGAGTGATTTCATAGGACGGAGAGTGTAGCAGAACGCCGCGGGTCGGCCAAGCGCTACTTCGCGCCCTTGCGGCGGTTGCAGTCCTTGCAGAGCATCTGGCAGTTGGCGGGGACCGTGCGGCCGCCGT
>CAMOEO010000033.1 GCA_946612175.1 uncultured Verrucomicrobiota bacterium | reverse complement strand
ATGGCCTCCATCTTCCGAAACGCCGGACCCCTTGGCGGCGCGGCCGTCGGCGATGGTGCCGAGGGCCGCGGCGAGGCTGTCGGTGGGCCGGATGGTCATGGTCCACGGCCTCGTGAGGAGGGGGAAGCCGTCGGCGGGCGAGGTGGCGGAGTAGATCGGGCGGAGGAGGGTGGCGGGCAGGGACGGGGGGGCGACGTCGCGGGAGAACTCGATCGTCGCCGCGGCGCAGTCGAGCATTGCGCCTCCCTCGATCCAGGCGCCGCGGTTGGTGGTGTAGTCGTGCAGGAGCAGGACCACATGGAGGTATCTCCACGCCCGCGACCCGAGCTCGACCACGACCGTCGAGGTGACGCCATGCCGCTCGTTGGGCGGCGTAGGCGCCTGGTCCGAGGTCGCGCAGTATGTACCTGCACGGGCGGAGACAGGCTGCGATCCGACCGCGAGGGGGGTCGGGGAGCTGGATGCGTAGACGTACAGGTCGACGCCGGCATCGAGATAGCGGTCCCCCGTCAGCGAGAGCGATACGGTCGCGATGTCCGCCGGAGTGCCGGAGTAGGCGTCGGACGGGAGCTCGTACGAGTACGCCACGGCCCCGCATGCGGATCGCTCCGTCCTGGCGGCGGCGTCGTAGCCGTAGGTGCATTTCCATGCGTCCCCTTGCGGGATGGTCTTGTTGGCGGTCTGGCCGTTGTCGTGCACGGGGAGGAACGGCGGGTCGGCGCTCTCCTGCCAGCTGGCGCGGAGGAGCGCGGCATAGGCCGATCGGGCGAGGGCATCGAAGCCGGAGCCGAGCGGGACGGAGCAGTCGCCGACGGCGACGCGGCGGACGGCCGTGATGTCGGAGTAGGTGGTTGGCATGGTGGTGTCTCCTAGGTTAGTCGTCCTCGGGCGTGCAGGATGGCGTGTAGCCGCCGTCTCCCTCGTCGTCGAGCGGGTTGCCGGACTCTCCCCGGCCGGTGTCGTATGGCATGTCGAGCGGGTTGTAGTCGCCGTCCCCATTGAGCGGGTTGCCGCACGGGGGGACGTCTTCGGGGTCGTCGCCGCCGGCGGCGCGGCCAACGATGGCGAGGGCGACGATGGTGTCGCGCTGGAGCTGCTCGATGGTCGGCGCGCCCTCGTCGGGGACGGTGACGCGGCCGATCTCGCGGACGTCGGTGGTGCCCTCGGGCATGGTCCAGGAGTCGTCGACGAGGAGCAGGGCTCCGGAGTCGCCGCCGCTTGCGGATCCGTCGCCCTCGGCGGCGGGGCAGGTGCAGTCGGGGCACTCGCAGCCGGGGGCGCCGCCGGTCGGCCAGCGGGGGTCGTGGACGAGGGGGAGGGGCGGGGCAGCGGTGGTCCAGACGATGCGCACTGAAGATCCGGGCGATACGGGGCCAAGCTCGGGCTCGCCGGGGTGAAGACAGTTGACGCCGCCCCCCCAGGCGACGATCCCCGGTCCAACCGAAACGACAACCCCAGAGTCCTTGGCGATCGCGGAGATGCGCCATTGCATCTGCTGGAGAATCATCGCTCGCCCCGGAATCGGCAAGACACGCCGAGGATTTCGCAGGGAAAGGGCGGAACCGTTGTCGACGGCGAGGAAGGAACCTGTCGCGGGATGCGCGGAGCGGGCGGAGGACTCGACCGCGTTGAGGTCGCGGGCGGAGATGGGGCGACCGGGCGTCGTCACGGTGCGTCCTCCGTGTAGAGCATCTTGTCGATGGGCCCGTTGCCCCAGAGCAGCGGCGGGGTCGCCGGGGAGAGGGAGGAGGGCAGCCCGAGGTACAGCACGGTCCGCTCGAAAAGCCCTCCCACGCGGTTCTCGACGTTGTCGCCGGCGAGCATCCAGGTGAAGGTATCGAAGCCGTCGATCGCATTGATCGGCCGATGCTCCGGCGGCACGGCGTTGACAATGACGTTGCACTTGACGGAGAGCTTCGGGGCGGTCCGCCACTGCTCGCGCACGACGACCTGGAGCTGATGGACGGCGGCGTACTGGACGCCCATCGCGTAGCGCTGCGCGACCGCCTTGGTGAAAGCAGACCCCCTCCATGCGCCCGAGCCCGAGTCGCTGTCGAGGGAGACAAGATCTCCGACTCCACGCGTGACCTTGTACTCGGCCTTCGCGGCCGGATCGGCCTCCTGCATCCAGGCGGCGAACAGCGACGCGTTGAACGGCTTGTCGGCGGACGCCTTCCGCGCGGCCCAGTGCTCGATGAACTCCTGCCGCTCGATCCACTGGCAGGAGATCGTGCGCGACTGGAGGCCCTTCTCGACGTCGGCGTCCGTCTCGCGCACGGTGCGCTGGCGGAACGTCGCGCGCAGCGTCGCCACGGCGCCCGGAGCGCCGCTCACGGACACGTCGTCGAGGATGATCTTGACGCCGCCACGCAGCGCGATGGATCCCGCTTCCGGCGGGAGGATCGTCGCGCCGATGTCGTACGCCGCCGAGGCGGCGAGGGCGACGACCTTCTCCCGCGGTCCGGAAACGGATAGGACAAGGGACCTGGCGCCGGCGTTGCGGGAGAGGGAGAAGTCGGCCTGAAGGAGCGGATCGACCGCGCCGATCCGCTCGATGCTGGGGCCTGGCGGGGAGTAGGAGATCATGCTAGACGGCGACGGCCGGGATGCCATGGCCGCGGATGGCGTTGAGGGTGTCGGATATGGAGCGGAGCAGATCGACCTGCTCCCGGCTGCGCGGGTCCGATCCCGTGAAGCCGATGCCGACGGAGGAGAGCGAGTCGGCGCCGTTCGAACCCGCCGGCGCGAGCGCGGTGCGGAGCGAAGGCGTCGCGCCTCCCTTCGGAGCGTTCTTCTCGGCCTGCATCTGCTCCCAGAGCGCGTCGAGGGAGACGTCAAAGGATGCTCCGTGTGCCGATTTTCCAAGCGCGATGTCCAGCTTCTCTTCAGTAAAGCCGCCGGTTCGGCCGCGTTCTTCACTGATCAGCCTCGACAGTGCGTCCCCCGTTCCGCCGCCCCGCCGCCATGCATCAGCCTCGGCCCTCTCGAGCGCAGACCACCGGTACGCGCCGGCAAGGGGCTTGAGATTGTCGGTCAGAACTCCGCCGTTCTGGCGCCGGAAGGCGAAGAGCATCCGTTGCGCCATGGTGGGATCCCAGTTGGCCGCGTCAAAGATGTCCTTCTCGGAGATCGAGGCGCCGCGGTCCAGTCGATACTGGTATTCCTCCATCCGTTCGCGGGCCTCGTACTGCATCTTGGCTCGCTGTTCCGGCGTCGCCCTTTTCCATTCCAGTTCGTGAGCGACCCGCATGTCGACGAGGTTGAGGTTCGCCTTGCGCTCGGTTTCCGCGGCCTCCTTGGCCTTTTTGGCGGACTCCGCGGCCGCGTCCGCGAACGAACGAATGGCCGACGTGGCTGCGCCGGCCACCGCGCCGAGGGCGGCCGCATGGGGGCCGAGCGGCGAGAGCATCGTGGCGAACTGGCGGGCGCTGTTCGCCGCGTCGCGAAGCCCGGCCGCCAGGCGCTCGTTTCCGCCGGAACGACTGGCTACGCTTGCCGCGACGTCGAATCCGGCGGACATGACGCCAAGCCCCATCGTGAGCCTCCTTTCCGCGCTCGTCTTTTCCCATCTGCTCTCGAACGAAGAGGCACTGGCGGAAAGAGACGCCTGAAAGCTCTTTAGCTTTTCCTTGAGGGCATCGACGGAGCGAGTGGCTCCCGCCGTGTTGGCGGTGACGTCGAGTCTGATGGCGGCGACGGCTGGCATGGTAGATCGGAAGCGGATCGAAAGGGCTTGACTTCGAGGAGGGGCTGCGCTAGATTCGCGGCATGGGAACGATCATGCTAATGGACCTTCTTTCGGCGGGGCTGCTGCTTGTTCTTGCCGTGGCGGCGCTCGTCGCGGCACGGCGGGATGCAGTGTGTCGCTGGATCTGGATCGGCACGGCGCTCTTCTGTCTGGCAGGCGGAGTTTTTTATCTTGCCATATCCCCGATCCACGAGGCAAGGATCAGGAACGAGGCAATGCGTTGACAAGGGCCTCTCCCATCGCGTCTAGCTCGGCCCAGCCGAAGCCGCGCCGGCGTCGGTCGTTCTCGCGTCGCTCCTCGCGGACGGCGAGGAGGAGGAGGCCGAGGGGGCAGTCGAGGGCTTCGTCGGGGCGCCAGTGCCAGGCGTGGATGGCATGGCCGAGGAGTTCGGCGAGGAAGCCGTCCCCGGCCCGCATGCTTCCCCCATGGCCGTCGAGGCTTCCTCCGTCGGTCCGTCGTTGCGGTCGAGGTCGTCGATGCGCCTGCGCTCGGCCTTGATCGCGGCCGCGGCCTCGCCGATGTCGTCGGGCGTGAGGCCCTGCGCCTCGATCCAGTCCACGGAGCCGGCGACGAACTCCGCGGGGCCGTCGAGGGCGAGACGGCGGGAAAGCGCGGCCGCGTCCGGTTCGGCTAGGATCCGGAGCGTCGCCGCCCATCCGAACGGGAGCCCGTAGCGGGCGCCGTCGTAGTAGAGCGGGGATTCGACGGTGTGGAGCATCAGCTCCCGCCGGGGCGTGAAGGGGCCGAGCGGGAGCTTCCGCCCGTCGCGAAGGACGAGCGGAAAGGCGGGGGAGAGCGCGGCCGCGGCGCGGCTGGGGACGGCATCGGACATGGCTTACGAGAGGACGACGCCGGCGTAGAGTTCGACGGTGAGCGAGAGCTTGACGTAGGTCTCGTTCTCGGCCTGCTTGTTGGAGCCGCGGCAGATGTACCTCTTGCCGTCGATCGTGACGATCTCGCCGAAGTCGGGCTGCCTCTGCGACTTCTTCATCGTGATCTCGGCGGTACGGACGGTCTTCTTGTTGAAGACGGAGAGGCCGCGCAGCTCACCGTTCTCGTCCTTGAGCTCGGAGACCTGGCCGTCGAGCTGCGTGCCCTGGCTCTGAAGGAAGCCGAAGGCGGTGAATTCGTTGCCGGCGCCCCAGATGACGTTCTGGGCCTCGCCGTGGTGCGTGATGTAGTTCGGCATGGTGCGGGATGGGGTTCGGGATTGCGAAGCGAAGGGTTCGGCCGGGCGCTAGGCGGAGAGCGCCTGGAGCGCCGTCTTGACGGCGGTGAAGTGCTCGATGGCGTCCTCGCAGTACTCGACCAGTTCCGTGACGGCGGAGCCGGAAAGGGAGAGGACGGCGTTGTAGTTCACGGCCATGGAGTACGTGCTCCCGGTCTTGCGGACGGTGGTGCGGGCGGAGCCGTTGTCGAGCTCGCCGTCGGTGCCGCGGAAGAGGGTTTCGACGACGGTTTCGTCGGTGTTCGTGGTGGAGGTGTTGGAGGTCGTTGCGGACATGGCGGATCAGGGTTGGGGTTGCGTGGTTTCGGGTTTGGTGTCGATGAAGACGGCGGGCGGGTCGGCCGCGCCGTCGAAGAGGCCGCACGCGAGGCGGAACGCGAGCGCGCACGCGGCGGCGTCGCCGGTCGGAGTCCCGACGTCGAACGAGAACGACCGGGAGACGAGAAAGGCACCGGCGCCCCAGAGCGCGACGACGACGGCGTCGGCGCAGAGTCGAAGCAGGGCGCACAGGCTCTCGCCGTCGCCGGTCTCGAAGTACCCGCCGGCGGTCGCGACGGGCTTGCTCGGATCGCGCGCCTCGCCGGTGTCGGGGTCGACGGACGCCGGAACGCGAAGGTCGAGCATCAGCACGATGCGCGAGGGCTCGTGCGGGCCGTCGGAGGAGTCGTCCAGTTCGACGAGGACGCGAGGACCGCGCGGAAGGTCGAGCGCCGTCCCCTCGGAGGCGAGAAAGACGGAGAGTGCCGATCCGTAGCGCGTGAGGGCGAGCGACTGCGCGGGGCCGGCGGCGGAGAGCGCCGAGGCGGCCATGCGGGCAAAGGTCCACGGGGTGATCATGGGCGCGACCTCCCGGCTCTTGCGGCTCGGCGGCGCGCGTTGCGTGCGTCGGCCAGCTCCCGCCTGTGCCGCGCCCTCTCCGCCTGGTATTCCGCGGACGAGCGGCGGGCCCGGGCGGCGTCGCGCTCCGCCGTCCGCGCGGCGGCGGCGGCAAGGCGCGCATCGCGGCGGGTGGCGACCGCGACGTCCGGCTCCCGCAGGCTGTCGAGATAGCGGTCGTTGCGGCGTTCGATCGCCGACTTGATGGCGCCCTCGAACCAGTGGGCGAACCGCGGCCCGACGAAGGCGGCGACGGGCTCGACGAACTCGCGCTTCGGCTGCGGACGGATTTGCGAGTCGAGCCAGATCTTCGCCTTTTCGTGCCACTTCTTCGCCTTTTTGAGGTCGGAGACCCCGAAGCCGCGACGCGCCAGAAAGGCGTAGATCCGGCTTCGGGCCTTCGGCGACCCCAGCCGCCTCTCGCCGCCGACGGTGCCGTCCTGCCAGCGCTGGACGTACGCGGCGAGACCTCCACCCCAGCCGACGTCCGCCGTTCCGGCGGCGGGGTTGACGCGGAGCAGGACGCTCTCCTTCTTCGAGAGAACGGGCGGGGCGCCGGTGCCGTGCAGCACGTCGTGCAGCTCCGACTTCTTCGCAAGCGCCGGCACGATCTGCTCGCCCGTCTTCTTGAAGACGACGTTGCCGTTGTTGGAGATCGCCTTGAGGAGATAGCCGCGGACCATGCTGGCGGCGCGGACGAGCGCGACACGCTGCACGCGCTCGATGTCGCGGATCGCGCCCTTCACGGTGCGGTCGAGGCCGCGGGAGTCCACGCGGACGGCGAAGGAGAGGGCTCCGTCAGGCATGGGGCGCGCCCTCCCGTGCGGTGCACTTGAGGTGGTAGATCCCGGCGACGCGCTGCACCTGCACGACGCGAAGGAGGCTCGGGGCGCCGCCGGAGGCGAGCTCTACGGTCGAGCCCGCCGTGAGCGGGACGGGCGCCGACCATGCCGAGACGGGGAACCGAACGGCGAACTGCCACGGCGCCGGGTCCGCGCCCTCTAGAAACTGGGGTGCGCCCGCGTCCTGGACGGACGCCCCGTGGATGGCGACCCGAACCCGCTCCCGCGCCAAGCCGCCCGAGGACGCCGTGTCGTCGGCGCACACCGTCACCGTCTCCGTGGCGAACGGAGACGAGGCGAGCGCGAGGGCGAACAGGCTGTCGATGGAGGAGGCCATTTCGGGCGGGGAGGCATGGGGGGCGACAGGCTGTCGCCCCCCCGTGGAAGAGGACGGCCGCCGCCGCGGAGGGGAAGGTCGGGCCGATGGGGCGGAACCTCCGCGGCGGGGCCGGCCGGGCGCTACCTGTTCAGTTCAGGCGTGCGCCCGGCGAGGGGTCGCTAGCCGGGGGTGTTCGCGGCGGGGAGCTTGACGAGCTTGACGGCCTCGCCGTTCGCTTCGACGAACTCGGCCTGGATGTCGACGTCGACGAAGTTCTCCTTGATGGAGGTGTCGTAGCCGGTCGAGACGGAGAAGGGGTTGTCGGGCGAGGGTGCGCCGTTCGGGAGGAACAGCGGCATGAAGCCGTAGGTCGGCATCTTCTTCAGCGTGTTGACGGCGTTGGCCCCCATCATGTCCGGACGGAGCGCGACGACCGCCGCGGCGTCGGAGTAGTCGTAGGCCGAGCCGCCGGAGCCGCCGGCGACGGTCCAGAACTCGTCGTCGCCGATGAGGACGGAGTCCACGGAGAAGGCGTGGCCGACGGCCTTGGTGACGTTCGAGAGGTCCGTGATCTGCTTGAACCAGCCGTCGCCGAAGAGCGCCTTGAGCGTCGTGACGACCGCGTCGATCTTGACGAACTCCTCGAGCCAGGTCTCGGTGCAGACGAGCGTCGGCGTGCCGTAGTACTTGACGGCGCGGGCGGCCTTCGCCAGCGCGTCGAACGGCGTGGCGGCGACGATGGACGTGGCGGCGGCGTAGCGCGTGGCGGTGAAGACCTTCGCGGCCGCGCGCTTCTCGACGGCCTTGATGACGTCGAAGCCGGCCGACTTGGAGGCGACGACGAGCGCCGCGTCGAGGCCGCCGGCGTCCTTGACGTCGCGGTCGCGCAGCGTGTCGCGGCCTTCGATGGTCGTCACGGCGTAGGTGACGTCCTTGGCCTCGATCGCGGTGGCGGTCATCGCCGTGCCGCGCGTGCGGCCGACGACGGCGTTGCCCGTGATCCGCTTGGCGACGGAGATCTGACCGCCGTGCTCGCCGACCACGACGGCAGGGAACAGGATCGGGGAGAGGAACTGGACGGCGCCCGCGAGGGCTTTGCGGGAGAGGCCGACGGCAAGGTCGGGCCTGGTTTCGTTGGGGAGGATGAAGGAAGCCATGGTGGCGTGCCTTTCTCGGTGGTTGGGTTGTTTTGGGGGTTGGGGCGGTGGAAATGCGGCGCGTCAGGCCGTCGGCTGCTTGGCGCCGTAGGCGGCGCGGAACTCCTTGGCGAGCGCCGGGAACGAGCGAAGGGCCTTCGCAACGTCGCCGTCGCAGGCCTTGACCGCGTCCGGCCAGGAGCCGGGGGCGGCGGTGTCGGTCATGACGTGGCCGGCGAGGGCAGCATGCTGCGCCTTCGACTGTTGCAGGAGCTGCTTGGTCTCCTTGAGCTGTGCCTCGAGGTCGGAGATCCGTCCGTTGGCCTTGTCGAGTTCGGCGCGGAGCGCGGCGTCGGCGGGGGCGGGAGCGGCGGCGGGGGCCGCGGCCGAGGGAGCGGCGGGCGGGTCGGACTGGCCGGCGGCGGGGGCCGCGGCGGCGGGAGCCGCGGGCGCGGGGGCGGGCGCGGCGTGCGTGGGTTCGGCGGAGGCGGCCGGAACCTGGGCGGGCGCGGCCGGCTTGGCGGCGGCGTCCGCGGTCTGGGTGGGATTCGGCATGGCTGTGTGCATGAGTTGTGCCGCCTGGGCGGCGAGTTTCGGAAGTTCGGACATCGCGCGGTAGGTCGCGTCGTCCGAAAGGGGTGCGGGCTTCTCGGCCTCGTCGCCGACGAGTTCGGCGGCGATGCCGTAGCGCTTGGCGTCAGCGCCCGTGAGCGTGAGCTGGCGGCCCTCTGACATCGCCTCGTCGACGAGCTTGGCGGGGACGCCCTTCGCCTTGAGCGCCTTGGCGACGGGGCCGTTCACCTGGTCGATAAGAGCCGCGGAGTCGCGGTGCGCGTCGGCGCCGCCGTCCGTGTCGTTCGTGGCGGAGTGGTAGAGCAGGATCGAGTTGGCGTGGACGGTGACCGGCGCGCCGCAGAGCAGGACGAAGTTCGCCGCCATCGAGGCGGCCAGTCGGCCCACGATGACGCTCTTGTGCCCCTTGAACGCCTGGAACGCGGCGATCATGTCGTTGCCGGCGAAAACGTCGCCGCCGTAGCTGTTCACGTATACCTCGACATCGTCGCCGGCCGCCGCCGCCTCGTCAAGCGCGCGCCGGAAGCGCGAGCAGGGCGTGATGCGGCCAGTCCGGATCGCGGAGCCGTACCACCACTCGTCGTCGTACAGCACGCCGACGATGATGCCGGAAATCTTGATCGTCCGTTTCATTCTTCGGAACCTTTCTTGTCGTCCTTGTCGTTCTCGCCGCCGGTCTTCGCGCCGGGCGTCGATTGGAAGATGGCGAGGTCGCCAACGCCCTCCTGCTCCGCTTTCTTGCGCTCGCGGCCCTGCTGCTCGAGAACGTCGGGCCAGTCGGGGCCGACGCGCTCCAGGAGCGTCCGGCCGCCGTTGCGGTAGCCCGCGCAGAACGCGGATTCAGCCTTGCCTTCGTCCACCTCCGGGAGCTCCGGATACTGCCAGGCAATGGAATCGGTCCAGTTATCCGGCGCCTTGTCGAGCTGGCCGAGGCGGACGGCGCGCTCGATCACCCACGCCGCGACGGCGTCGGAGAAGGCGTCCTCGATGAACTGCTGCAGGTCGGTGAACGTGCCCTGCGCCATCACGAGGTCACCGCGGAAGGCCGTGTACGAGCCCTCCGCGCGGCCGCGGCTCCAGGAGTGCGTGAGGCCGTGGGCGAGGCCGGCCAGGTCGTTCGTCCAGTCGATGAACGCTGGCAGGTTCACGTTCGGGCGGTTGCCGGGCGGGAAGATCGCGGTGGTGCCGTTCGGCGCCGTGTCCAGGCGTCCGGCGGCGTAGTCGATGCCGCCCGCGAACTCGGACGGGTCGAGACGCGCCTGGTCGGATTCCTCGCCGGGCTTCTCGTCGCCGTTCTCGTCGATGCCGATCTCCTCGAGCGACGGCGCATCTTGCTTCGGCGAATCCGGCGGGTCGACGAGCAGCATGTAGTTCGCCGCGGCGGCCTTCGCCGTCTGGAGCTCGTAGTCCAGCATCATCGAGGAGTCGAGGACCGTCTCCTGCGTCGTCACGGCGTCCGCGACGCCGCGCTTCTGCACGAGACGGAACTTGCGCGTCACGTGCCTCCAGCTCGCCGCGTCCGGGTCGTCCGGATCCATCAGGAGCACGAACGCGTCCTCGCGCGGCGTCTCGGTCCGCCCGTGGTGGCGCGACACGACGACGCCGGCCTTGCGGCCGAACCGGTCGCAGATGACGCCGGAGTCCTGCGAGAAGCCCATCGCCCTGAACGGCGCGAAGCCGGCCTCGTCGAGGTTGCAGATCTGGTCGGAGGTGAAGAACGCGAGCCTGCCCGTCCCGTTGCCGCCCGTGAGGCAGCCGTCGTCGAAGATGCAGACAAAGTCGCCCTCGAAGGCGATGGTGACGACCGCCAGCTGCAGGCACTCGCGGAAGGTCGAGTGGTCGCGGAAGTCCGCGTGGCGTGCCCACCGCTTGAAGACGGAGCGCGCGTCCTTGTACCACTTGCCGTGCTCGTAGAAGCGGAGCTTGCCGCGGTCGCCGATCACGTTCACGCGGAGTGTCTTGGCCATCCCGCGCGCCTGGGGCGAGTTGCGGAGCATGTCCCGGGCGAGCGAGATCACGCGCTGGCGCTTGTACGGCGGCAGGATGCCCTCCTCGCCGACCGTCTCGACGCGCCCGAACGGACGCTTCGGACCTCCGCCGCGCGTGATCGGCTGGTCGACGACGCGATAGCCCGCCTTTGTGGCGAGGCGCTTCACGGCGAACTTGGCGAAACGGTCGAACATGGCGCTTAGGTCGGGTTCAGGTAGAAGGATCGGAACGGGCGCGATTCGCCGCAGAGCGAGAGCATCTGGTTGTTCACGCGGTCGCGTTGCAGCTGGAGCTCGTCGAGGTCGTGCTGCGTCACCGACTGCGAGGCACCCGCGGTCGCGACCGTAACAGACTTCGCGCCCGACCGGAGCGCGCGGATCGCCGCGTCGAGTTCGTCGCGATCCTTCGCGAGCTGCGCGTAGCGCTTGGGGTTGGTGACGGAGAGGGGCATGGTCGTTCGGGGGCCGTGCGTGGCCCGCGATAGGGAATAAAGCAAAAGCCCGTCAAGAAAACAAGAGGGGTGGGCTAGTAACGCCTAGCAACGCCTAGAATCGCCTAGCAACGCCTAGAATCGCCTAGCAACGAAATCGCCCCGCCGCGCGCTTTCGCGACGGCGGGGCGACAGTATGACGGGGCGAGGCCTACTCCTGCTCCGACTTCACAGCGAGCAGTTTCCGCACGCTCGCGACCGTGACGAACCGGTTGCGGCTCGTCACGACGACCGCCACGAGCCTTTTCCGCTTCACATAGCGCCCGATCGTCTGCGTTGTCACCCGCAGTTCGTCGGCGGCCTCGCCGTAGGTCATCAGATCGTCGCGAGCCTTCATGTTGCGGGATCTCCGATTGCGGTGCGAGCCTCGAGGAGGATGGTTTCGTCCAATATCCCCGTCCCATGCCCTTCTGCTGCATCCTTGATTCCCTGCAACGTGTCCGCCAGCCGTCGCACGAGGTCGCGCAGGTAGTCGATATGGTTCACGGAGTCGCAGATGAGATCGGCGTTGGCGGACTGCTCTCGGTGCGAGTGGAAGGCCTCCGGCAGTTCGGCGACGACGCGTCCGTTGTCGTCGAGGACCAGATACGTCGTGACCACCTCGCCGCGCTTGCGTTTCGTTCGCGTGCCGACGTGCCATGCGCGGGTGAAACGTTCCGAAGCGCTCATTCCGCACCGCCTTTCTCCGCGGGCATGGCCGGCACGTCGATCGAGAGCTTGGAGTCTCCGACGCACCGGTAGGCCGCCGCGAGGGCGATGAACCAATCCTCCCCCTCCAGTCCAAAGATGCCATTGCCGTAGCGGAGCGCCGTCGCGCCGCCGAGGAACCTGGCGGCGCGCAGCGCTTTGTCGAGGTTGCACAGCGCCACGGAGGAAAAGCCCCCGTCGGCGAACTTGAACATGAAGTTCCCGCCGACCGAGTACTCGTCCGGGGCGTTTTCCTCAAGATAGGCTTCCGGATCGTGGAAGTCGCCGTCCTCGTCCTCCCAGAACCGCTGGCCGCAGCACGGGCAGGTGCGCCGTGTCATTCCGCGCTCCGCCGTTTCCGCGAAGGACTCCTGAAGTTTCGGCAGCCGTTCCCGGACGCTCTGCATGGCGGGTGCGACCGCGTCGGAGAGCGCTCCGTGAATCCAGCCCGCGCTGGCGATGATGGAGCCCCCCGGTCTCCCGAAGTCGAGCACATCCCCTCTCGAATCTTTGTCCGCCTTGATGAGCGGATGCCGGACGTGGAGAAGGACGCGACCGTCCGTCGCGGCCAGTTCGCCGTCCCGCTTGTGGATCTTCCGACGGTAGGCCGGAAGCGTGTTGGGCTTGCCGAGGAATTCCGACGCGATATGGTCCAGCGCATCGGGCGAGTAGTCTTTCACTTTCATTGTGCCTTCCTTGTTTGTTGTTTGGGGTGACAGGTTGTCAGGGTCAAAGCATTGCCGCGAACGCGGAGCGCGCGTGGCGCCGACGGAGCGCCGCGCGCCGCGGCGCGGCCGGCGCG
Organism: uncultured Verrucomicrobiota bacterium; assembly: GCA_946612175.1. Lineage (GTDB taxonomy): Bacteria > Verrucomicrobiota > Kiritimatiellia > RFP12 > UBA3636 > UBA3636. The sequence goes on along the minus strand of CAMOEO010000033.1, from coordinate 2,166 downwards.
GCCGGCGCGGCCGGGACCGCGACGGGCGCGCTCGCCCCCGCGACGCGCCGGAAGGTCTGGCGGACCGGCGCCGCGTCGTCCAGGAGGTTGTACCACGACGCCATCGCGAAGCAGCCGGACACGGCGTCGAGGTAGTGGTTCGCCGCTCCGGGCGGCAGGCTCCATCGGTAGCGCTCGCGTCCGCCGGGGCGGTCCGCCGACTTCGACACGAGCGATTCGACGGCGACCTCCCCGGCGAAGTCCCAGTGCTCGAGCGGATCCGCTCCCCAGAGCGACGCGGAGCCCGGCTGCAGCGCCTCGCCGAGGAACGCCCGCTGCGCCGTCTCCTTCCAATGGTCGGCGTCCGCCATGAACCACTCGTCCGCCGCCGCCTGGCGGAAATCGACAAACTCCTTCGGGACGCCGACCACGTGCTTGCCGTCGTTGCGGTAGCTGAAGTGGTCGACGCCCTTCATCGTGTAGACGTTCGCGAAGCCCTTGCGCCGCAGCACGGCCGCGACCGTCCGCACGACCTTCGTTTGGAAGCCGTCGTCGATCCAGACCGCCTCCACGCGCTTCTCCGCGCCGTCCTCGTCGAGAAACCGGTGGGCGAACATCGTCCGCACGACCTCGGTCACGCCGCGCGCGATGCAGGTCTTCTCCTGCTCCTCCGTCGAGCCCTCCGGCACGAGCCGCCGGCCGTTTCCCGGATACCGCCCGTAGCCCACGACCGCCGCGACGTTGCCGCGGCCGAACGCCATCTCCGCCCAGGTGATGCCGGCGACCGCGTTCACGTCGAGGAAGCCGACCACCTTGCTCGTCCCGCGCGGGAGCCGGCCGCGCGGCCAGCCGTTCACGCGCCCGGCGACGCTCTTCTGCGTGACCTGCACCACGCCGTCCTCGCGGTGGACCTTGAGCTGGTATTCCGCGTTGAAGGCCTCGCGCCCCTGCGCGAGCAGCAGGTTCCGCGCGTGCTGTATGCCGGAGCGCTCGAGCCGCTCGTCGAACGCGCCCGGATCGAGGATGTCCGCGCCCTCGTCCATCGCCGCGCGGTTCTCCTCGTAGAACGCCGTCGCCGCCGAGAACGTCGCGTCGCCCTCGCGCTTCGCCTCGCGCCAGAGCTCGTCGTAGCGCGTCCACAGCCCTTCCGCCTTCGGCCACGCGTTCACGAGCGGGAACGACACGTTGCGCCACTCCGGATGCAGCGTCTCGTCCGCGAACTGCTCCGAAAGGTCGCCCGGTTCGATCGGGGTGCTCGTCATCACGACGTTGAGCATCCGCTCGCCGCCGAGGCCGAGCACGTCCTTCTGAATGAGCTTGGCGAGCTTCTTGAGCTTCGTCTGCGACTTGGCCGCCTCGGCGGTTTGCAAGTCGTCCAGGAGAACGAAGTCGGGCCGCTGCGCCCCGATGGCGAGGCCGCGGACGGCACCGCTCGCGCCGCGGCCCTTCACGACCGCGCCGGACGACGGCGCCCCCTCGATGATCGGCAGGCGGAACTCCGTCGCATCCTTCGACATCCGCGTGTTCTTCCCGTGGTACTTCTGCGAAGCGAACCGCTGCTGCAGGCCCTCCGCGCGACGGATCGGCCAGGAGACGGCCGGGAAGTCGCCCGCATAGAGGTCGCAGTGCTCGAAGAGCGCCCAGATGTCCGCGATGATGCCCTCCGCGTGTTCGCCCGTCGCGCCGACCACGACCACGAACTTGAGCAGCCCGTAGGTCACGGCCCACGCGATCGCGATCTTGATCCACGTCGTCTTCCCCGCGCCTCGCGGGAAGCGGATGTGCAGCATCCCCGTTCCCTCGATGGCGCGCTGCAGCTCCTCGGCGTAGGCGCGCATCCGAGGCGATGGCGGGCGCTTCAGCAGCGCCGTGGTGCCGCCGAGGCAGTAGGTGATGCCGAACTCGACCAGCGAGCGCCGGCAGCGCTCCACGCGCTCCGGATCGGCCACGGGCGGCAGTTCGCCGATGTCGCCGCGCCGGGCGACGTGCCGCGCCTGGCGCTCGGCGTTCGACAGCGGCCCCGCCGGTTCGGCGGGGTAGTCCTCGCCGAACAGACCGGCCTGCACGGCGTGCGCCGGGCCGATTCGTCCGCTGGTTTCGTCCGTTTCCATCGTGGCGTCCGCTTCGTCTCCGCGTTAGTCACGCGCCCCGCGCTGCCCCGTCGTCCGCGGGACCGGACCAGGGTCG
>CAMOEO010000032.1 GCA_946612175.1 uncultured Verrucomicrobiota bacterium | reverse complement strand
TTCCTCGGCCTGAAGGCGGCCGCCGGCGTGCGCGAAGCTTCCTGACCCCTGAACAACCACAACCTTCTGGACATGAACCGACTTTCCCTCCTCGATGGCGTCCTCTCCCTCGGATCCGAACCCCTTCTCGAAGGCCTCGACTCCGCCTTCTCCCTGAAGGGGTCCTTCCTTTCCCTCCCGCGCGAACCCGACCGGAACGGCACGGGCCCGTGGCGCCACGCCGCGCTCGGTCGCCCCGCACGCGTAACGGCGTTCGCCGGACAGGAGCAGCGCTCGCCGTTCTGGTTCACCCCCGTTCAGGGAACGGACCCCGCGGCCCTCGACGGCGCCGCCGCGTGGATGCTCCTCAAGCGCGACGACGGGCTTTTCGTCCTCCTCGTCCCGCTCCCCGCCGGCAACGCCTCGTCCCACCTCGTCGGCACGGCGCCCGGCGGCGCGCTGCGCCTCTACCGCTCGACCGGCAATCCCGCGCTCGCGCCGACCGGCGGACGCGTGCTGCACGTCGCCGCCGGCCGCGACCCGGGCGCCCTTCTCGCCTCCTCGGCGCGCGCCGTCGCCCGCGCGCTTCCCGCCGCCGCGTTGCGGAAGGACAAGGCGGACCCTCCCTTCGAGGACCTCCTCGGCTGGTGCACGTGGAACGCGTTCTACCAGGACGTCACGGCAAAGAAGTTCCTCGATGGACTCGCGCGCCACCGCGCGCTCGGCGTGCGGCTCGGCTTCGCGATCCTCGACGACGGCTGGCAGCGCGAAACGCCCCCCACGCCCGTCTCGCGGCGCTATCTCGCCGGCTTCGGCACGGACCAGGCGAAGTTCCCCGACGGCCTCGGGCCCGTCGCCCGCAAAGCCCGCGAGACGTTCGGACTCCGCCACGTCCTCGCCTGGCTCGACCCGCAGGGGCTCCCCGCGGGCGTGGATCCCGCCGCGTTCAAGCGCTACCGCCCGACGCTCGCCACGCCGCAGCCCGACGCCCACGTGGCGCTCGAACCCGTCTTCTCGTGGTTCGACTCGCATCTGCTTCGCTTCCCGGGCGACTGGCTCGCGTTCCTGCGCGACCGCTTCGCGGAGCTGCGCGAGGCCGGCGTGGACGGCGTGAAGGTGGACTACCAGGGCACGCTCTTCTTCGGCGCCGCGCGCTCGCACGCCGCCTCCCGCCCCGGCGAATGCGCACGCATGCGCAACGCGCTCGAGACCGCCGCCACGGAGGCGTTCGGCGACCAGTGGCTCTCCTGCATGGCCCACCTGCCGGAGTTCTGGTACCATGCGCGCCGCAACAACCTCTCGCGCGGCTCCGACGACTTCTACCCCGGCATCCCCGCCTCGCACGGCTCGCACATCCGCGCCAACGCCTTCACCGGCCTCTGGTTCGGGCACTTCATGGGCGTCGACTGGGACATGTTCCAGAGCAAGCACCCCTTCGGCGCCTACCACGCCGCCGCGCGCGCCCTCTCCGGCGGCCCCGTCTACACGGCCGACGAGCCCGACGGCATCGATCCGGAACTGCTGCGCCGCGTCGCCTTCGCCGACGGCCGCGTCCCGCGCTTTCCGAACCCCGCCACGCCGTCCCTGCGCTCGCTCTTCCCCGAGCCGGGCGACGACCCGCGCGCGTTCGTCGTCGTCAACTCCGGCACGTCCTCCGGCGCCGCGGGGCTCTTCGACGTCGGCACCGCCGAACCCGCCCGCCCCGTCCGTGCCACCGTCACCGCGGAGGAGGTGTTCGGCCGGGACCACACGCTGTTCCGCTTCTGCCGCGTGCGGACGTTCCTGCTCTGGACGGACGACGGCACGGTCCGGTTCGTCAGGCGCGACGAACCCGTCGTCCTCGAAACCGGACCGGACCGCTTCCGCATCGCATCGTTCCTCCCGTTCCGGAGCTCCGGCGCCTGCGGGGACCTCGGCTTCGACGGCACCTTCGCCGCAATCGGATTCCCCTCGCTGCTCGTCCCCTCCGCCGCCGTGGTCTGCGCGGGCCCCGGACGCGACCACGACGGCGTGAAGCTCGCCGGCCCCGGCCGCTTCGCGGCCTGGATCGCCGACCGGCCGATCCACGTGTTCCTCGGGGACGGGGGCGGCGACCAGGAGGCGCTGCCGTTCGAATACGACCCGGAGACGCACCTGATCTTCGTCGACGTCCCCGAGGTTCCCGACGGCCGCCCGGAGCTCTCCTTCACACATCCGCCGCACAGGAATCCCTGACGCCCCGACCGTCCCGTTCTCCCCGACGCGCGTGCACCGGAACGGGCAGAAACGGGTTTTGCATGGATTTTCGGCGGGGGTTCTGGTAGACTTCGGCACCGATTCGCAACCGCGCCCGTCCCATGAACTCCACCTTCACGCAAGAACCCAGCAAGCTCGTCGTCACCTGTTCCTCCGGGGTCGCCCCCATCCTGGCCCAGGAGATCGCGGAGCTGGGGTTCCGGCCGGGCGCCGTGTCGGAGACCGCCGTCGAGACCGAGGGCACGCTGGCCGACTGCCTCCGCCTCAACATGCACCTGCGGACGGCCCACCGGGTGCTCTACGCGCTGGACGTCTTCCGCGCCCGCAACGGCGAGGACCTCTACGACGAGCTGGTCTCCGTCCCCTGGGAGCGCTATCTCGACCCGGACGGCTACTTCTCGGTCGACCGCGCGGTCGAGAACCCCACGATCCGCGATTCGCGCTACGCCGCGCTCAAGGTGAAGGACGCGATCGCCGACCGCATGCGCGGCGCCTGCGGCCGCCGCCCCAATTCCGGAAACGACCGCACGGACGCCTGCGTCTTCCTGCACTGGATGGGCGACCGCGCGTCGGTCTACCTCGACACGACGGGCGTCTCGCTCTCCTTCCGCGGCTACCGGGAGGTCTCCTCCGAGGCCCCGCTGCGCGAAACGCTCGCGGCGGCGCTCGTGCTCGCCTCCGGCTGGAACCGCCGCGGCGCGTTCCTCAACCCCATGTGCGGCGGCGGGACGCTCGCCATCGAGGCGCTCTGGATCGCCCAGGGCCGCCCGCCCGCGATGCTGCGCGAGAACTTCGCCTTCATGCACCTGGCGTGCTACGAGCCCTCGGTCTGGACGGACCTCCGCGCCGAGGCGCTGCGCGCCCTCCGCGCCGCGGAGGACGTCGCCTGCCCGATCCTCGCCTCCGACCTCGACGAGGCCGCGGTCCGCGCCGCGGAGCGCAACGCGGAGGTGGCGGAGGCGGGCGGCCGGATCCGGTTCGAGGCGTGCGACGTGCTCGCCTCCCCGCGGCCCGAGACCGCGGAGCGCGGCGTCGCGATCCTCAACCCGCCCTACGGCGGGCGCATCGGCGACCCCGTCCGGCTGCGCGACACCTACGAGGACATCGGCGGCTTCCTCGCGCTGGCGGCGGACGCGAACTACGACGGGTTCGTCCTCACCGGCAATCCCGAGCTCGCGGACGCGGCCGGGCTCTCGTCGGACCGCGCCCGGACGTTCTACTCCGGCGCCCTCGAGTGCAGGCTGCTCGAGAACCCGTCGCTCTCGGCGCAGGCCCGGCGGCGCTTCTCGCGCCGCAACCCGGACGTCCCGCTCCCGCCGGCCGCGCCGGTCGCGTAGGCGCCGGGACGGGCGCGGCGCGCGCCCCTACCGCCCGAGGCGGGAGGCGATGGCGTCGACGACGCCGTCGACGGAGAGGTGCGTCGTGTCGATGCGGATCGCGCCCTCGGGAACCTTGAGCGGCGCGGTCTTGCGCGAGGAGTCGATCCTGTCGCGGGCGAGCAGCGAGGCCTTGACCTGCTCCTCGGTCTGGACGAACCCCTTGGTCGCGTCCTCCCTCTGGCGGCGGCGCGCGCGCTCGTCGGGGTCGCAGTCGAGGTAGAAGCGGTAGGGCGAGTCGGGATAGACGACGGAGCCGATGTCGCGCCCCTCGACGACGATGTCGCCGAGGCGCGGCATCTCGCGGAGCCAGCCCGTCACGATCGCGCGGACCTCGGGCACGGCGGAGACGGGGCTCACGTGCGCGTTGATCTCGGGCGTGCGGATGGTGTCGCCCGGCTCCTCGCCGCCGACCTCGTAGGCGACGCGCCCGCCCTTCACGACGAAGTCGACCCTGACGCCCTTGCAGAACGCCGCGACGGCGGCGGGATCGGACGTGTCGACGCCGGCCCGCAGGCACTCGCGCGTCATGATGCGGTAGAGCGCCCCGGAGTCGACGAAGAGGATGCCGAGCCGCTCGGAGACGGCGTGCGCGGTGGTGGACTTGCCGGATCCGGCCGGTCCGTCGATGCAGACGACTTTGTTCATGGTCGCAGGTAAGAAGGTTCGCGGGTTCGGGTCAGACGAAGCGCCGGAAGTACTCGATGGTCTTCGGGAGCCCTTCGGCGAGGGGGATGCGGGGCTCCCATCCGAGGAACTCCTTGGCGAGGGAGATGTCGGGGCGGCGGCGCTTCGGGTCGTCCTTCGGGAGCGGCTGGTGGACGATGCGGCTCTTCGACTCGGGGAGGCACTTGAGCGTCATCTCCGCCAGCTCGAGCATGGTGAACTCGCCCGGGTTGCCGACGTTGAGGACCGGGACGCCGAGCCCCTTGCCCTCGAAGAAGCGCTCCACCTCCGCGCGCGGCCGGGCCATGTAGAGGCCGATCGCGTCGAGCAGGTCGTCCACGAACTGGAACGAGCGGGACTGCGAGCCGTCGCCGTAGATCGTGATGTCCTTGCCCTGGAGGGCCTGCATGATGAAGTTGGAGACGACCCGCCCGTCGTGGGGGTGCATGAAGGGGCCGTAGGTGTTGAAGATGCGGATCATGCGGACGTCGACGCCGTACTGGCGGCGGTAGTCGGCGCAGATCGCCTCGGCGGCGCGCTTCCCCTCGTCGTAGCAGCTGCGGATGCCGATCGTGTTCACGTGGCCCCAGTAGGTCTCGGGCTGCGGGTGGACGTCGGGGTCCCCGTAGACCTCGGAGGTGGAGGTGTGGAAGACCTTCGCCTTCGTCTTGAGCGCGAGGTCGAGGGCGTTCATGATGCCGAGGAGCGACGTCTTCGTCGTCTCGACCGGATTGTGCTGGTAGTGGATCGGCGAAGCCGGGCAGGCGAGGTTGTAGATCTCGTCGAACTGGCCCCAGAACGGCTGCGTCACGTCGTGGAGCAGGAACGTGAAGCGCGGATTCGGCAGCAGGTCGTAGATGTTCGCCTTCGAGCCGGTGAAGAGGTTGTCGATGACGGTGACCTCCGCCCCCTGCGCGAGCAGGCGGCGGGCGAGCTGCGAGCCGATGAAGCCCGCGCCCCCGGTAATGAGGCACTTTTTCGTGTTTCCGATCATGGAGGGAGAATGGGGGAGGCGTTGGAATTCCGGGATGGAAGGCGCGGAAACCGCGCGGCGAACCGGCGGCAATCGTCGCCGTTGAAGCGCGTAGTCTACCAGAGAGCGGCCAGGAAATCCACCCCGATTTTTCTCTCCGGCAAAAGAGTAGTTGACTTTGACGTCCGCTTCTGCGATAATCCCGCGCCGTTTTCACCCATTGCACCAGAAAGCAGGATATGAACACATTCTTCCCCAAGGACCCCGGACAGAACCGCAAGTGGATCCTCGTCGACGCGGCGGAGAAGCCCGTCGGCCGTCTCGCCGTCTACATCGCCAACGCCCTCCGCGGCAAGGACAAGCCCGACTACACCCCGTGGGTCGACACCGGCGCGTTCGTCGTCGTCGTCAACGCCGCCAAGGCGAAGCTCTCCGGCCGCAAGGAGACGCAGAAGACCTACGAGCGCTTCTCCGGCTGGCGCGGGGGCCACGTCGTCCTGCCCGCCTCCGTCGTCCGCGCCAAGGACCCCGCCCGCCTCATCACCGAGGCCGTCAAGGGCATGCTCCCCGGCAACAAGCTCGCCCGCGGCATGATGCGCCGCCTGCTCGTCTACCCGGGCGCCGAGCATCCCCACGCCGCCCAGAAGCCGCAGCCCGCCGCCATCTAACCTACCCGACAGGAACACCGCAACATGGCCCAAGACATCATCGCCGCCGCCACCGGCCGCCGCAAGACCTCCGTCGCCCGCGTCTCGCTCGTTTCCGGCGAGGGCAAGTGCACGATCAACCGCAAGAGCGCCGAGGAGTACGTCACGGACGAAGCCTCCCGCATCTACATGCTCCAGCCCCTCAAGATCGCCGGCGTCGAGACCAAGTACGACGTCGTCGCCTTCGCGAAGGGCGGCGGCAGCACCGGCCAGGCCGGCGCCGTCCGCCACGGCATCGCCCGCGCCCTCTGCGAGGCCGACGCCTCCCTCCGCGCCGCCCTCAAGGCCGCCGGCTGCCTCACCCGCGACTCCCGCATGAAGGAGCGCAAGAAGCCCGGTCTCCGCGGAGCCCGCCGCCGCTTCCAGTTCTCCAAGCGCTAGTCCCGCAGGACTTCGCCTTCCCCGACGGGCAACCCACGCGGTTGCCCGTTGGCATTTTCGGAATCCCCATCCACACCTTATCCCATGTCCCTTCTCTCCTTCGTCAAAAAGATCCTTTCGGGGTCCTCCGCGCCCTCTCCCGCCGAGGCTCCCTCCTCCGCCGCAGCGGGGGCCTCCGCCCCCGGCTCCGGCCGCCCCGCCCCAGCCGGCGACGCCCCGCGCGGCGAGGGCCGCCGCCGCGGCTCCCGCGGCGGCCGCGGCCGCGGCCGCCGCCCCGAGGGCGCCGCCGAAGCCCCCCGCGAGGGCGCCGGGTCCGCCCCCGCCGAGGCCGCCCGTGGCGGGGACGCCCCCGCGCCGCGCCGCGAGGATCGCGGCGACCGCCACGACCGCCGCGGCCGCCGCGACCGCGGCGAGGACGGCCCCCGCCCCGCCGCCCCGCGCAAGACCTTCCCGCCCGCCGAGGTCCCGGCCTCCGACTGGGACCCCGCCGTCTCCTACGCCGTCCCCGAGAAGGAGGGCCTGCGCCGCTTCACCGACTTCCCCATCCAGGCGCCGATCCTCCACGGCCTCGCCGACCTCGGCTTCCAGTACTGCACGCCGATCCAGGCCGCCTCGCTGGAGCAGACGATGGCCGGGAAGAACGTCGCCGGCCGCGCCCAGACCGGCACCGGCAAGACCGCCGCGTTCCTCATCGCCATCTTCAAGCGCATGCTCGAGAACCCCGCCCTCCGCCCGACCGAGACCGGCCGCCCCGCCGCCCTCGTCCTCGCCCCCACGCGCGAGCTGGTGATGCAGATCGCCGAGGACGCGAAGAAGATCGGCGCCCACTGCGGCCTGCGCTGCCTCGCCGTCTACGGCGGCTGCGACCACGCCGCCCAGCAGGACGCGATCGAGTCGCAGCCCCTCGACCTCATCGCCGCCACGCCCGGCCGCCTCCTGGACTTCCGCCGCGCGCACGTGCTCGACCTCTCCGGCGTCCACACGCTCGTCATCGACGAGGCCGACCGCATGCTCGACATGGGCTTCATCCCCGACGTCCGCAAGATCATCTGGTACTGCCCCAAGGAGCGCCAGACGCTGCTCTTCTCCGCCACCCTCGGCGAGGAGGTCATGCGCCTCGCCTCCCAGTGGATGCCCGACCCCGTCCAGATCGCCGTCGACGCCGAGTTCCACCCCGCCGACACGATCAAGCAGGTCGTCTACCCCATCTCCTCCCACGAGAAGTTCGCCGTCCTCTACAACCTGCTCAAGCGCCACGAGGGCGAGCGCGTCCTCGTCTTCCGCAACCGCAAGAGCGGCTGCGAGGACCTCGTCCGCCAGCTCCAGTCCCACGACGTCCCCGCGCTCGAGCTCTCCGGCGACGTCGACCAGAAGAAGCGCATCCGCATCCTCGAGGACTTCCGCCGCGGCGCCGCCAAGGTCGTCGTCGCGACCGACGTCGCCGCGCGCGGCCTCCAGGTCGACGACATCGCGCTCGTCGTCAACTACGACTTCCCGTACGAGCCGGACGACTACATCCACCGCATCGGCCGCACCGGCCGCGCGGGCGAGACGGGCACCGCCGTCTCCTTCGCGTGCGAGGACGAGTCGTTCATCATCCCCGACATCGAGAAGCTCATCGAACGCGAACTGCCCTGCACCATGCCCGAGGACGAGCTCTTCGCCGAGCCCCCGCCCCCCTCCCACGCCGTCCCGCGCCGCGAGCGCCACGGCGGCGGCGGCGGCGGACGCTTCGGCGGACCCCGCCACGGCGGCGGCGGCCCGCGCCGCTCCGGCTTCCGCGGCGCCCGCCACAAGTAGCCCGCGCCACGCCCCCCGGCCCCGCCCATGTCCGCGCCCCCCTCCTTCGCGCTCCACACCTACGGCTGCCAGATGAACGTCCGGGACTCGGACCTTCTGGCCCGGCGGCTCCGCGCCGCCGGTCTCGCCGAGGCCGCGTCGGAGGACGAGGCGGACGTCGTTCTCGTCAACTCCTGCTCCGTCCGCGAGAAGGCCGAGGAGAAGGCCCTCGGCAAGCTCGGCCTGCTCTGCGCCGCCCGCCGCTCCCGCCCCGGGCTCGTCGTCGGCCTCACCGGCTGCATGGCCAACCGCCTCGGCCCCGGCGTCTTCGGCCTCGTCCCCGGCCTCTCCTTCTCCGTCGGCCCCCGCGCCGCCCCCGCCGCGATCGCCGGTCTCGTGCGCGACGCCCTCGCCGGCGCCCGCGGCCGCTTCGTCCCCGACCCCGCCCCCGGCGAGGCCGCGTCCGAGCCCCCCCTCCCCGACGGCGGCGTCCCCGCCGCCCCGCCCGTCCAGTCCTACGTCACCATCCTCTACGGCTGCAACCGGCGCTGCTCCTACTGCATCGTCCCCTCCGTCCGCGGCCGCGAGGAGAGCCGCGACCCGCGCGCCATCGTCGCCGAGGTCCGCGCCGAGACCGCGCGCGGCGCGCGCGACGTCTGCCTCCTCGGCCAGAGCGTCATGCGCTACGGCCTCTCCGGCTTCGCCTGGCCCGAGAACCTCCCCTCCCCCATGGGCTTCACGGAGCCCCTCCCGCGCCTCCTCGAGCTCGTCGCCCGCGAGGTTCCGGAGGTCCTCCGCCTGCGCTTCACCTCCGGCCACCCCGCCGGCGTCACGGACGAGCTCGTCCGCGCCATGCGCGAGATCCCCGCCGTCTGCCCCCACCTGCACCTTCCCATGCAGAGCGGCTCCGACCGCATCCTGCGCGCCATGCGCCGCGGCTACGACGCCGCCGGCTACCTCGACGCCGTCCGCCGCCTCCGCGAGGGCGTCCCCGACATCGCGCTCACCACCGACGTCATCGTCGGCTACCCCGGCGAGACGGAGGAGGACTTCGAGGCCACCCGCCGCGCCATGGAGGCGGCGGACTTCGACAACGCCTTCGTCTTCAAGTACTCCCCCCGCCCCGGGACCCCCTCCTCCCTCCTCGAGGACGACGTCCCCGACGCCGAGAAGCGCCGCCGCGACCAGGTCCTCCTCGCCGACCAGGACGCGCGCGGCCAGCGCTGCAACGACCGCTGGGTCGGCCGCGTCGCCGAGGTCATCGCCGAAGGCCCCTCCCTGCGCAACCCCGCCCGCTGGTCCGGCCGCACCGGGCAGAACAAGATCGTCGTCTTCGACCCCGCCCCCGGCCTCCGCCCCGGCGACCTCGTCCGCGTCCGCATCGCCTCCGCCCGCCCCCAGACCCTCTACGGCGATCCCCTCCCCTGACCCCCGCATGGTGCATTCTGCATCGTGCCTTCCGCATTGTGCATCGTGCATTCTGCATCGTGCATTCCGCCCGACCTCCCATCCCCCCTTGCGCCGGAACGCCAAAACGCCTAGAATACGCCTTTCCAACGCCGTTTCGAACCCCAACCCCCAACCCACGGAAAACACCATGAACAAACTGTTCGCCAGGTCCACCGCCCTCGCCGGCCTCGCCGCGCTCGCCCTCTGCGGATGCGCGAAGAAGGACGACGGCACCATCACCATGATCACCGAATCCGGCTTCGCGCCCTACGAGTACCTCGACGGCGGCAACATCGTCGGCGTCGACGTCGACATCTGCGAGGCCGTCGCCGCCAAGCTCGGCAAGAAGCTCGTCGTCCAGGACGCCAAGTTCGACGCCGTCATTCCCTCCGTCATCTCCGGGAAGGCCGACCTCGCGGCCGCCGGCATCACCGTGACCGAGGACCGCAAGCAGTCCGTCGACTTCTCGATCCCCTACGTGAAGAGCGGCATCGTCATCATCTCCGCCAAGGACGCCCCCTACAAGACCGCCGACGAGGTCAAGGGCAAGAAGATCGGCGTCCAGTCCGGCACGACCTCCGACACGTTCTGCGTCGACGTCCTCAAGCAGGAGCCGGAGCGCTTCGACAACCCCCCGACCGCCGTCGCCGCGCTCAAGTCCGGGAAGATCGACTGCGTGATCGCCGACATCGATCCCGCCAAGAACTGCGTCAAGGGCGACGACTCCGTGTTCATCTCCTCGGACTTCGTCGGCGAGCCGGAGGAGTTCGCCATCGCGATCCGCAAGGGCCAGCCCGAGCTCCTCGCCACGATCAACGCCGTCATCGGCGAAATGCTCGAATCCGGCGCCGTCGAGGCCGCCAAGGCCCGCCACGACGCCCGCTACGCCGAGCTCCGCGGCGCCGAGGAAGAAGCCGCCGAATAGCGGCAGGGCGCCAGCCCATCGTCCCATCCCGCCACCGCCCGGCGGCCCCCCGCCGCCGGCGCGGTTCCCCTTCCGAACGACACGCACCCCGCCACGCCCATGCTCGCGATCCTCGCCCAGTCGCCCGCCTTCTGGTCGGCCCTCACGGACAAGTTCTACCTGAACTTCGTCAAGAACGACCGCTGGCGCTATCTCGTGGACGGCCTCGGCATCACGCTCGAGGTGGCGCTCTGCGCCGTCATCCTCGGAGCCGCGATCGGCTTCGTCGTCGCCGTCATCCGCACGACGCACGACAAGCACGGCCGCCTCCGGCTCCTCAACCTGCTCTGCCGCGTCTATCTCACGGTCATCCGCGGCACGCCGATGACGGTCCAGCTGCTCATCGCGTACTTCGTCATCTTCGCCTCGTCGAAGAACGGGACGATGGTCGCCATCCTCGCCTTCGGGTTCAACTCCGGCGCCTACGTCGCGGAGATCATCCGCGCGGGCATCACGTCGATCGACGACGGCCAGATGGAGGCCGCGCGCTCCCTGGGCCTGTCCTACGTGCAGGGGCTGCGGGCCGTCGTCCTCCCGCAGGCCATCCGCAACGTCCTCCCCGCGCTCGGCAACGAGTTCATCGTCCTGCTCAAGGACACGTCCATCGCCTCCTTCATCGCCCTGCGCGACCTCTCGAAGGGCGGCGAGATCATCCGCTCGCAGACGTACGACGCGTTCATGCCCTTCCTGATGGTGGCGGCCATCTACCTCGTCCTCGTCATGATCTTCACGAGGCTCCTCTCCCGCCTCGAGCGCCACCTGCACCGCACCGGAGCCTAGCCGCATGCAAACGGACACGAACAAGACCGATCCCTTCCTCTCCGACCGTCCGATCGTCCCGCCGGGGCAGCCCCTGATCGTGGTCGAGGACCTGCACAAGAGCTTCGGCGCGCTCCAGGTGCTCAAGGGCATCTCGACCACGATCCGCAAGGGCGAGGTCGTCGTCGTCATCGGCCCCTCCGGCGGCGGCAAGTCGACCTTCCTGCGCTGCCTCAACCTGCTGGAGGCGCCGACCTCCGGCCGCATCTGGTTCGGCGGCGAGGAGATCGCCTCGGGCGGCTCGCTGCAGCGCGACGGCTCGGACCTCAGGCTCTCCCACCGCGCCCGCGAGCGCAACCTCAACCGCTACCGCTCCGACATGGGGATGGTGTTCCAGCGCTTCAACCTCTTCCCGCACATGACGGTGCTCGACAACGTCACGATGGCGCCGCGCATGATCCGCGGCGTCTCGCGCGAGGCGGCCGAGCGGAAGGCGATGGAGCTGCTGGAGCGCGTCGGCCTCCCGGACAAGGCGAAGGCCTATCCGCAGCAGCTCTCCGGCGGCCAGATGCAGCGCATCGCCATCGCCCGCGCCCTCGCGATGGAGCCGCGCGTGATGCTCTTCGACGAGCCCACCTCCGCGCTCGACCCCGAGATGGTCGGCGAGGTGCTCGCCGTCATGAAGGAGCTCGCCGCGAACCACATGACGATGGTCGTCGTCACCCACGAGATGAACTTCGCCCGCGAGGTCGCCGACCGCGTCCTCTTCCTCGAGGGCGGAAACATCCTCGAGGAGGGGCCCCCCGACGAGTTCTTCGCCCACCCGAAGTTCGACCGCACGCGCGACTTCCTCGGCAAGGTCAAGGACAAGTAAAAGCGGGCCTTTCGTACGCCCCCCCCCCTCGCGGACCCCTAAAATCGGGGGTCCGCGAACCTTTTTTTGAAATTTCCCCCGAAAACATGCATTTTTCGCTTGCATTCGGGGCGGAGAATCTGTTAAATATGGGCCCATCCGCGCGACGCGAACGCCCGAGTGGGCCTCCGGGGCGCGGACAACAAACGAAAAGGTACACCACAACATGGCTAAGAAAGAGATCAAGACGAAGGCCCAGATTGTCGAGGCCATCGCCGAGAAGTCCGGCATCGACAAGAAGAAGGCCAAGGCCGCCCTCGAGGCCCTTGTCGCCATCGCCTACGAAGGCGCGAAGCAGAAGGACGGCTTCACCGTCCCCGGCCTCGGCAAGCTGATCCTCAAGCAGCAGAAGGCCCGCACCGGCCGCAACCCCGCCACCGGCGCCGAGATCAAGATCCCCGCCAAGAAGGTCCTCAAGTTCCGCATCGCCAAGGCCGCGAAGGACGCGATCCTCCCCGCCAAGAAGGCGAAGTAGGAAGGGCCCTTCCCTCCCTCCCGGCGCGCGACTTCCTCGCGCGCCTTTTTTTGTTTTCCGGCCCCTCCGCGGCGGAGGCGCGGACACACGCCCTCCAGGGGGCGGGCGGTCTACCGGGCGGAGAGGGCGAGGCGGACGAGCGCCGCGGTGTCCGCGGGGGCGCCGGGGCGCTGCGCGATCTCGCGGATGCGCCGGACGGCGACGTCCTCGGGCTGGCCGAGCTGGACGAGGGCGAGGACGGCGTCGCGGCAGGCCTGCGGGAGCGGGGATTCGTCGGAGCCGGTGTCGGCGGCGGCGGCCTCGAGCGGATCGATCCGGCCCTTGAGCTCCACGCAGAGTCGCTCGGCGGTGCGCTTGCCGAGGCCGGGGAGCTTGGCGATCATCTTCGCGTCGCCGGCGGCGATCCAGGCCTTGATCTGGCGGGCGGGGGCGCCGGAAAGGGCGCCGAGCGCCGTCTTGGGTCCGACGCCCGACACGCCCTGGAGCAGCAGGAAGAGGTCCCGCTCCGCCGCGGTGGCGAAGCCGTAGAGCAGGCGGGCGTCCTCGCGGACGTAGTCGTGGGCGAGAAGGAGGCAGGGCTCGCCCTCGCGCGGAAGGGCGTCGTAGGTCGAGAGCGGGACGAAGAGCTCGTACCCGACGCCGCCCGCCTCGAGGATGGCGGAGGGCGGGGAGAGGCGCTTTTCGAAGAGGGTGCCGCGGACGAAGGCGATCATCGGGAGGAAAGGGGTTGAAGGGGGGCGGAAGGGGGCTAGTCCTCGATGGTGACGGGAGTGCCGCGGGGGAGCAGGACGTAGAGCTCCTCGACGTCGGCGTTGCGCATGCGGACGCAGCCGGCGCTGGACTGGCGGCCGAGGGTGGACTCGTCCCAGGTGCCGTGGATGCCGTAGCCGGGGACGTCGAGCTTGAGGTAGCGGGTGCCGAGGATGTTGCCGTTCTCGCCGGTGCCGTCGTAGGGGATCCTGCGGCCGCCGGTCTCCCATTCGGGGTTCTCGAAGCGCTCGACCATGCGGAAGGTGCCGACGGGGGTGTTGCCGCCCTCGCCGGTGGCGACGACGTAGCGCTTGAAGAAGCGACCGTTGAGCGTGAGGAGGAGGGTGTTGCGGGACTTGGAGACGAGCACCTCGAACTTCGGGCGGTCGAGGACGACGAGGCGGCGGCCGGCCTGGACGCTGTTGGGGTTGGCGATGCCGTTCATGCGCTGGATGAGGGCGACGGGGCAGTTGTGGCGGGCGGCGATCGTGGCGAGGGGGGCGTCGACGGTCACCTCGGCCTTGTCGGGACCCGGGGCATTGGAGAAGTAGATGCGGGTGGAGAGGGAGCCGAGCGACTTCTCGAGGGCGGGGGCGTAGGCGGAGCCGGCCTTCGAGAGCGCGTCGAGGAGCCGTTCGCGCGCCTCGGGGAGGCGGCCCTGGGCGTCGAGCTCGCGGGCGGCGGAGAGGACGCCGGCGAACTCCTCCTCGGTGAGCGTGCCCTCGACGGCGGGGCCGGGGGCGGGCTCGGGGGCGGCGGGCGCCTCCGCCACGGCGGGCGGGGCGTTCGTGGCGGGGTCGGCGGGTGCGGCGGGCTCCTCCTTCGCGCCGCGGGGCCAGAGGACGGCGGCGAGGACGAGGACGGCGGCGACGAGGAGGAAGGGGAGGGCCCTGCGGAGGCGGGACGGGGGGCGGCTGTAGAAGGACTCGGGGGTGAAGAGCGGTTCCATGGGAGGGGATCCTGCGTGGGGCTAGGCGTGCGGGGCGGCGGCGAGGCGGACGAGGGCGCGGTGGGAGGCGGCCTTGATGCGGACGGGGCCGGGGGCGGTCTCCCAGTCGCAGACGGTGTCGGGGTGGACGCCGACGAGGCGGGCGAGCTCGGGCTGGGTGAGGCCGCGGGCGGCGCGGAGCATGCGGACGAAGGCGGGCTCGACGAGGGAGAGGCCGTGGAGGACGGGGGCGGCGCGGGTGCGCTCGGGGGCGGGGTCGGGCGGGGCGAGGAGGGCCTCGAGGCCGGCGGCGTCGAGGCCGACGAGGGAGGCGAGCTCGTCGTCGGGCAGGGAGCCGCGGAGCTTGAGGGCGATGGAGCGGGCCATGGAACGGCGCCCCTCGGCGAAGCCCGCGAGGTAGGGGTCGGGCGCCGGGGAGTCGGATGGGGCGGCCCCCTCGTCGAGGAGCGTCTGGACGGGTTCTTGTTCGGATGCGGTGCGAGCGTTCCGTTTCATGGCCTCTAGGGTAGCAGACTTCGCGCATTCGCGCAACGGCCCATTTCGCCC
>CAMOEO010000031.1 GCA_946612175.1 uncultured Verrucomicrobiota bacterium | reverse complement strand
TTCCAACGCGGAGATCCGGCGACAACGCGGAGGTGCCCGCATCCGCTTCGCGCCGTCCGGCAGAACGGGCCGGTCCCGTGTACGGCTCGTTCTGGTCGATTCCGCCGCCGTTCCGCGAGGCCAACGGCTATTCAGGACAGCAGGCCGTGCGCGGCGAGCCATGGGCCGACGCGCTCGGCGGGGAGCCCCATCACGTTGGTATAGGAGCCGGAGAAGGACTCGACGACGCGGTTTCCGAGCGTCGCGATATCGTAGGCGCCGGCGCGATCGAGCGTCCGGGCGTCGTCGAGATAGGCTTCCGCGTCCGTGCGCGAAAGGGGGCGGAAGCGGACGGAGGACGTCTCGACGAAGACCTCCGGCTTTGCGCCGCACCCGGGCGCGGAGAGCGCCACCGCCGTATGGACGAGGTGTTCGCGTCCGGCGAGCCGGAGCAGCATCGCGACGGCGTCGGCGCGGTCGCGCGGCTTCCCGATCTCCTCGCCGTCGCACGCCACGAGCGTGTCCGCCGCGAGCAGGGCCTCGTGCGGGGCGGCGGCGCGCGCGGCGGCGGCGTGCTTGGCGAGGGCCGCGGCGCGGACGCTCGCGACCGGGTCCCCGAGGCGCGGCTCCTCCGCGTTCGCCGGGCGCACGACGAAGGCGGCGCCGAGGTCGGCGAGGATCGCCGCGCGGCGCGGCGAAGCGGAGGCGAGGACGAGGCGCGGGGCCTTCGCGCCGCCCGGCCGGATCACCGGCTCCCCCGGCCGGTTTCGAGGATGCGGGAGACGATGTTCGTCGTCGAGAGGCCGGGGACCATGTCCGCCAGGACGACGCGGCCGCCATTGGCCTCCACGATCTCGCGGCCGCTCACGTAGCGGGCCCAGTCCTTCCCCTTCACGAGGACGTCGGGGAGGACCTTGGCGATCAGGTCCCTGGGCTCGTCCTCGTCGAAGATCACGACGTAGTCGACGAACCGCAGGCACGCGAGAAGCTTGGCTCGGTTGTCCTGGGAGACGATGGGGCGCGCCGGCCCCTTGTTGCGGCGGACGGAGGCGTCGGAGTTGAGGCCGATGCACAGCGCGTCGCCCTGGGCGCGGGCGAACTGCAGGTAGGTGACGTGCCCGGCGTGGAGGAGATCGAAGCAGCCGTTCGTGAAGACGAGGGTCCTGCCCTCCGCGTGAAGCCGGTCCCGCTCCGCGCGCATCGCGGCGGCATCGAGGATCCGGCCCTCGAATTCGTTTGGGTTCATGCGGGCGATTCTAGCATACCCGGGGGAGCGGGGCCAGTCCCTTTTTGTCGGGTTGGCGCGAAGCGCGCGCGCGAACCCGGGGTTGAAACGTTCGCGGGTGCGTAGTATACTGAATCGCGATTTCACCCGCGCCCCTCGGACGCGGGCCGTTTCCGCGCCGCACAAGCCAAACGCCCTGCCATGAAGAACCGCCTCCGCCCCGCCGCGCTGCTCGCCGCCGCCCTCCTCGCGGCGGCCGCGGCGGGCTGCAAGTCCGAGAACGTCGTCTGGTGCCAGTATCCCTCCACGACGTTCGCCGAGCTCTCCCTCCCCCCGCAAGCCGTCCTGCGCATCGTGTCCTCGAAGGACGAGTCGGCCAAGACGTTCGCGGCCCGGCTCCGGAAGGCGCTTTCCAAGGCCAAGGGCGTCCGCATCGTCGGGGAGATGGAGGAGGCCACGCACCTGGTGTTCGTGCAGGGGGCGGCCTCGTTCCGCGGCGACACGCCCGAGGAGGCCCGCTACACGGGGAAGGTCTCGGTCGAGACGCTGGAGAGCGAGTCGGGCAGCGTCCAGCGCGTGAAGCGCGAACGGGGCGCGACCCATGTCGCCGCGCGCGAAATCTCCGTCGCCGTCTACGCGACCAAGACGCTCTCCCCCCTTTCCTACCTCACCTTCCCGGTCTACGAGAGCGGCGCCTCCGACGGCGGCGCCCAGGACCGGGCCGAGGAGGAGGCCACGGAACGGAAGATGCAGGACCGGTTCACGGACCTGGCCGTCTCCCGCTTCGAGGAGATCTTCGTCGCCCAGCAGCGGCCGATCCGGGTCCCGGTTCCCCTGGATGCGGACGCCGCCCTCCGGGTCCAGTTCCAGAAGATCGAGTCGTACCTTGCCGCCGGGGACCGCGAGGAGCTCGAGCGGACGCTCGCCCGGATCGACGATCTGGCGAAGAGCCGCTCGGTCCTCCCCGGGACGCTCGCCGAATTCGAGGCGGCCTCGTCCGCGGAGGACTGGCAGCCGCCGGAGGGGAAGACGCGCGAGACCTTCCTCGGCAACTACTACCTCGTCGCGCTTCGCCGGGAGATCGGCTGCATCGACCCCGACGAGCTCGCCGCCATCCATGCGGACATGCTCCGCATCCTCGAGCTGAGCGAGGATCCCTCGCTCCGCATGGCCTGCCCGATCGCGCTCGGGCGGCTGGAGGAGAAGCTGGCCCATGTCCGCGCGATGTGACCGGCATCCGGAATTCCCCACCATGAAACGAGCCATCCCCCTCCGCATCGTTCTGGCCGCCGCCGCCCTTTCCGCCGGCTGCTCCACCCCGGCGAAAGTTTCCGCCACCTATCTCCTCCCCGCCCGCGCCCTCACGGACGTGCGCTCGGTGGACGTCCTGGCGATCGAACCCGTCGTCCGCCTCTCCGGCAACGTGGCCGAGGAGGGCGACGAGGGCCGCATCGCGGGCCTCGCGCAGCAGCTCCTCTCCATGCAGCTCTACCGCCGCGGCTTCTACCGGACCACGGACTCGCTCTGGGGGTCCATGGACGGCGCCGCGGAGCTCGGCTCCCTCCTCGTCCAGACCGGCTCCCGCCACGGATACGCGACGCTGCTCGCCGAACCCGATCCGGCCAAGGCGGTCCTCCGGATCGAGGTCGATCTCTCCTACGACGTGCGGAAGACCACGAAGAAGCAGACGTTCGAGCTCAAGACCGTCCCCTACGTCATCCACCGCCCCGGGGACGGAAACGGCGCCATCGGAAAGACGGCCAGCGCGCTCACCGGGGCGACCGGGACCCTTCCCGGCCTCGGGAAGCTCGCCGCCGTCGCGCAGGCCGCGGCGAAGGTTGAGAGCCTCGTTCCCTACAGCCTTCCGGATTCGGAGGCCACGACGACCGAGCGCGTCTCGGCCTCGTGGGACGCCTGGGAGTCGGGCGGAAAGGGCCGGATGCACGTTTCGCTCGTCCCCGCGGGCTCGGAGGAGGCCGTCTACGAGCGGGACTTCGACCTCAAGGTCCCGTCCTCGTTCGGGGCGTCCTCCCCCACGCTCGCCCGCGTCGCGGCCGCGGCCCTCGCGCCGGCGCTGGAGGAGGTCGTGCTCGACATCTCCCCGAACACCGAGGTCCGCCAGCTCGACCTCAACCCGGCCGGCGACTCCCAGGCCGTCCTGCTCCTCGAGGCCGGCGCCTGGACCGACGCGATCGAGGCGATCGAGGCGATTCCGGACGAGGGGCGGACGGCCGCCGACTGGGAGAACCTCGGCGTCGCGTTTGAGGTGCTCGGCGACTACCGGGCGGCGACGGACGCCTACGAAAAGGCCGTCGCCATGGACCCCGAGAACCCGGCGATCGGCAATAAGATGGCATCGGCCGCGAAGGCCGCCAAGTTCCGGAAGGACATCCGGGCCTCGGGCGCGAAGGCGAACGAGGACACCTCCTTCCGGGCCACGAAATCCAAATGATCCGAGCCTTTCCCACCGCCATGACCATCCGCTTCCGCCCCCTTCCCGTCGTCGCCGCCGCCCTGCTCTGCGCCGGCTGCTCGACCCCCGCCCTCCGCCTCACGATGGACGTGCCGGGCGAGTTCAAGATCCCCGACGCGAGCAAGATCGCGATCCTCGACTTCAACACCCTCCCCGGGGATCCGTTCACCGGAACGGGGGCCGCCGACCCCCGGACCTGCGCCCTCGTGCAGCGCGCCGTGTCCGCCGCGCTCGCCCGCTCCGGCGCGTGGGACGTCTCCCGCCTCGACGTCGAGGCGGCCGTCGCGGTCTTCGACCCGGCCGTGCTTCCCGACCGCCGCTTCGACGCCATCGCGTGCGGGCGCGTGTGGTGGCAGTACCCGCCCGAGCACGACGTCCTGGAGCCGGCGCTCTTCACGCTGGAGACCAAAACGAAGGTCACCTATGTCGTGCCGCAGGCGCCGGCGCCCCAGACGTCCTCCGGCTCCTCTTCGGGCTCCTTCAATTCCCGGGTCAGCGGCGTCAACGCCGCGCTCGGATCGCTCGATTCCGCCTTCGACAAGCTGTTCGGCCCGTCCGGCTCCTCCTCCTCCTCCGGCCAAGCGTCGGCGCCCGTGGCGCAAAAGCCGTCGGAGCCGAAGGTGAAGACGGTGGATCTCACCACCGAGAAGAGGGACGTTCTCGAGAAGGTCGGCCACCGCACCCGCGAGGCGACGCTCATGCTCGCCCTCTCGCTCTATCGGATCCGGGTCGACGGAACGATCTCGAAGGTCGCGGACACCTTCGTCGAGCTCGACCAGTCGTTCTCCCTCGACAACGGGGAGTATGCGACCCAGTCCCTCGCGTTCGGCGCGCCGGACGCGGGCGTCTCCGGACCGGCGGCCAAGGCGCAGGAGGGGACCACGGTCCTGCCCGCCCGCTCCTCGACGATCCCCTCCGACCAGCTGGCCAAGCTGATGCTCGCCGCGCGCGCGGCGGAGGACCTCGGGCGGCGCATCGCCCCGCACAAGGCCGTCCGCACCGTCCCCTACGAATTCTCCGACCGCAAGCTCCAGAACCTTCTCCAGCATCGGGCCTGGGACGCCGCCGAGCAGTACGCCCTCCGGTCGGTGCGCACCGCCCTGGGCGCCGAGGTCGCGGCGAAGGTCGGGCCGCTCCTCGCCTACGGGAAGCCGGACTACGACGTGCCGCCCTCGCCGGCCTCCGACGTTGAGAAGGTCTCCGTCCCGGACGGGGCCGAGGCCGCCGCCGCGGTCGACCGGCTCGTCGAAAAGCGCGACTGTGCCGAGGCCCTCTTCGCCCTCGCCATCTGCCAGGAGGCGACCGGGCGCCCCGAGGAGGCGCTCTTCACCTACCGCTACGTCTTCCGGATCGCGCCGGAGGCCGCCCCCGCCGAAGGCATCGCCCGCTGCCACGATGCGCTCGGCGCCGCCGCCCGCATCGCCGAGCAGAGGCGCTCCATCCGCAAGGCGGGCGCCCGCGCCTCGCTGGAATGAGCCGTTTTTTCGAATGCCGAGCCCGATTTTTCCGTCCAACCCCCAATCCCACCAGGCATCCAACGCCATGAAACGCATTCTTCCCGCGCTTTTCGCGCTCCTCGGCCCGGCGCTCGCCGCCCTCGCCGCCGACAACGAAATCCAGGTCAAGGCCTCCGGCACCGCGCCGCAGAACTCCTTCGCCCTGAAGAAGACCGTCACCGCCGACGCGCAGAAGCTCGCCGTCCGCAAGTATCTGCTCAAGCAGAACGCGGAGCTCGACGACCGCATCGTCGACGAGGCGCTCTCGGAATACACCAAGTTTATCGAGGACTGGGAGGAGCTCGACGCCTCCTGGGAGGCGCTCGACTCCACGCAGGGCCAGCTCACGGTCGAGGGCATGGCCACGATCGACCTCGAGGAGGCCAACGAATGGCTCGAGGCCCGCGGCGTCAACCGCCAGGGCTCGATCCAGATCGTCGTCATGGAGGAGCCGCCCTCCCTCGGCTCGATGAAGTTCGACGAGGCGTTCGGCACCGGCATCGACGGCGCGAAGTTCTTCCTGCAGAACTACACGCTCTTCCAGCGCAAGATCCGCGACGCCCTCGTCAAGAAGGTCGGCACGCTCGGCTTCGACGTGCAGCTCCTGGAGGACCGCCCCGTCTACAAGAAGTTCCTCACCGCCGACGGCACGCTGGTCGGCGTCCGCTTCGACCCGGACGCGAACCAGTTCGTCGTCGACCGCGACCTGCTCGACGCCGTCCGCGCGCAGCAGCCCGACACGCTCGTGCTCTACTACCGCGTCGACACGCTCGCCTTCGACCCGAAGACCCGCGAGTTGCGCTCCTCCGTCGCGCTCAGCTTCAAGAACCTCGGGAACGGCGTCACGAAGGCGCTCGACCCCTCCACGTTTGCGATGAAGACCGCGCAGACGCAGAAGGACATGATCCTCGACGACTTCGCCACCTGCACCACGATGGCCATCAACAAGCTCATGAACGCCAACGACGCCGCCGAGCGCCTCAACCACCTCGCGCTCTCCGTCCGCAACGCGCCGTCCGTCGGCTCGGGTCCGATGAAGCTCGTCTTCAACGCGACCGGCGTCGACGCCAAGATCCGCAAGCGCGCCCTCTTCCAGATCAAGAAGCAGCTCGAGTCCGGCGGGCTCTGCGCGAAGGGCGACGTCAAGACCACCGACACGACCCTCCTCGCGACGATCTCCGCCGACGACATCGACGGCCTCGAGGATCTCTACTTCGGCCACCTCGACGAGATCTTCACCGGCATCGGCCTGGAGATCTCCGACGACCAGGTCGACTACGACAACGCCGCCAACACGCTCACCGTCTCCCCTTCCGCCGAATAGAAACGAGGTTCCGACATGAATCGCTCCCTTCGCTCCCTCCTCCCCGCCGCCCTCTGCGCGGTCCTTCTCGCCGGCTGCGCCTCCAAGCCGCCGCCCACCGCCGCCGAAATCCGCGCCGAGGCCGCGGTCCAGAAGGCCCGCGCGGCCCGCGCCCGCGCGAACGCCGCCCGCGAGGCGGCCCAGCGCGCCGCGGAGACCGCCGAGACGTATCGCAGCCGCAGCTCGCAGATCGAGCCCGGCGCCGTCTCCGCCGTCAACAAGGCGCGCGACCTCTCCGCCAAGGCCGCCGAGGCCGAGGCCGCGGCCGCCACCACCGCCAAGGAGGCCCATGAAGCGGAAAAGACCGCCAAGGAGGCCAGGAAGGCCGTCGCCGCCGCCAAGAAGACCGCGGCCTCCGCCTCGTCCGCCCCCGTCGGCGAAGCCGCCGCCGTCGCCGCTCGCGAGGTCGCCGTCGCCCAGAACCGCGCGGCCGCCG
The DNA here is from genome assembly GCA_946612175.1 of uncultured Verrucomicrobiota bacterium. GTDB lineage: Bacteria > Verrucomicrobiota > Kiritimatiellia > RFP12 > UBA3636 > UBA3636. The sequence continues at coordinate 7,983 of CAMOEO010000031.1, read as the reverse complement.
CCGAGGCCGCGGCCGCCGCCGCAAGGTCCCGTGCCGACGCCGCGCAGGCACGCGCCGCGCAGGCGCGCGCCGCCGCCACGGCGGCCGAGGGCTCCGCCGCCTCCGTCTCCACCGTCTCCGGCACCGCCGTCCGCGAGGCCGCCGATGCCAACCGCGCCGCCGCCGACGCCCTTCGCGCCGCCGATGCCGCCGAGGCCGAGGCCCAGGTCGCCGAGGCCGAGGCCGAGAAGTCCCTCGCCGTCGTCAAGGAGGAGCAGCTCGCCCGCAAGCTCGCCAACGCGTCCCCTTCTCCCCTTGGCGATACCGCGCCCGCTCCGGTCGCCGCGCCCGCTCCGGTCGCCGCGCCCGCTCCGGTCGTCGCGCCCGCTCCGGTCGCCGCGCCCGCTCCGGTCGTCGCGCCCGCTCCGGTCGCCGCCCCCGCTCCGGTCCCCGCGCCCGCTCCGGTCGCGACCATCCCCGATCCCGTTCCGGCGGTGAACACCGTCTCGCCCTCCGTCCAGGGCGCGCAGTTCGTCGAGATGGATCCGCTTTTCGCCGCCACGTTCGTCGTTTCGCAGGTCCATACGTCCTCGACGAAGGACGGCTACCTCCGCGTCCAGGTGGCCTGCAAGAACACGGCGACCGACGCCATCCGCGCGATGTACCGCTTCAACTGGTACGACGCCGACGGCGCCGAGCGCGTCGACCCCTCCCACGCCGCGTGGGAGAAGGTGACCGTGATGCCCGGCGACGACGCGAACCTCACCGCCATCGCGCCCCGCAAGGACTGCAAGAACTGGAAGCTCCGCTTCCGCGCCATCTCCCAATAGAAACGCCCCCACATGAAAACGATCCTCCCCGCATCCCTCCTCCTCCTCTGCGCCGCCGTCCTCCCCGCACCGGCGCAGGAGCTCGCCGCCGTCGCGGCGCAGCCCGCCGTCCTCGCCGACGCGCGCACGTCCCCCGACGGCTGCGCCGTCCGCGTCCTGCCCGACGGCGGCTTCATGGTCTTCGCCACCGGGTCCGGCACCTACGACTTCGACGATGGCGACGACCTCGCCAAGGCCCGCCAGACCGCGCAGCTCGCCGCCCGGGCGAACCTCGCCAAGTTCATGAAGGAGTCCCTCGCGACCGAAAGCTCGCTGGAGGAGTCCGCCGAGATGGTCAAGAGCCTTTCCTCCTCCAACGGCGTGCAGTCCGTCTCCGTCGACAAGGCCCAGGCCCGCAAGACCCTCCAGACGATCAAGTCCTCCGCCGACGCGCTCCTGCAGGGCGTCGCGACGCTCTCCGAGGCCAAGGTCCCCGGCACGGGCACCGGAGGGGAGGTCCGCGTCGTCTGCGGCGTCTCGTCCAAGACGCTCGAGGCGCTCGACCGCCTCCGCGCCGCCACCGGCCAGGCCGCGCCCGCCCCGGCGCCCGCGGACCCCGCCGCCGCTCCCGCCGCTTCCGCCGCATCGGCCGCCGCGCCCGCCGCGCCGACCGTCCGCGGCTCGATGCCTGCCGTCGACATCCTCTCCATTCCCGACGGCATCGCCGTCCGCCTCCCGCCGGAGGGCGGCTTCATGGTCCTCTCCGCCGCGACGGCCGCCTATGACTTCGGCGACGCGGACGACATCCTCCAGGCCAAGCGCAACGCCGCCGCGCTCGCGAAGGCGGAGCTGGCGAAGTTCATGAAGGAGAAGCTCGCCACCGAGAGCGCGATGGACGAATCCGCCGAGATGGTCAAGAGCATGTCGTCCGAGGACGGCACGCAGACCTCCTCCGTCGAGAAGTCGCAGGCCCGCAAGACGCTCGATTCGATCCGGACCTCCGCCGACGCGCTCCTGCAGGGCGTCGCGACGCTCTCCGACGCCAAGATCCCGGGGAAGGGAACCGCGGGCGAGGTCCGCGTCCTCGTCGGCGTCTCGTCCAAGACGATCGAGGCCCTCGACCGCCTCCGTGCCGCCACCGGCCAGGTTCCCGTTGCCGCTCCCGCGGCCGCCGCCGGCGCCCCCGCCGCCGGCGCCCCCGCGGCGGCCGCCGTCGGCGCCGCCCCCTCCACGACCGCCGGCAACGTCGCCCCCGACGACTGGCTCGAGTGCGTCGGCGTCGGAAAGTCGCGCTACGGCGCCGTCCGCGCCGCGCTCATCGAGGGCGTCTCGATGTTCTACGGCGAGTCCCTTTCGCAGGATGCGCGCTTCAAGGCCCGTTTCGAATCCTTCCAGAAGGACGACCGGGAGTCCGCCGAGCTCGAGAAGCAGAGCGAGAGCGAGACGGTCACCGCCACCGCCGGCTTCGTCCGCCAGTACCGCGTCGTCGTCGTGAAGGACCTCGACGGCGGGCTCCGCGAGGCCACCGTCCGCGCGCTCTTCGTCGACCCGCGCGCCGGCGGCACGACCGCCATGCTCGTCACGCCGACGAAGCTCTCCCTCGCCGACAAGACCAAGGCGTTCCAGGTCGGACCCAAGGCCCGCCTCTCCGGCGGCGAGCTCGCCGCGAAGCTCAAGGGCGTCCTCGCCTCCGCCATCGCCTCCTGCAACCGGTTCCTCGTCCTTACGCCCGAGTCCCTCGCCCGGGCCTCGGCCGCCGGCGCCCTTTCCGAAAAGATGGTCGAGGACGGCCTCGCCCCCGGATCCGAGCTGCTGCGCGCCTGCGAGTCCGCCACGGCGGACTACGTCCTGACCTCCACCCTCGAGGACGTCCGGTGGACGAGCAAGCTCGGCATGGACAAGGCGTCCGGCCGCTTCGCCCCGCAGCGCAGGCTCGCCCTCGTCGTCGGGCTCGGGCTCTTCGACGTCCGCAAGGCGTCGGCCGTCAGGGAGGAGTCGATCTCCGTCTCGCTCGACGAGCCCGAGATCGCCGAGCTCCTCGAAGCGGACGAGAACGCCGACCTGCTCCGCGCCGCCCTCAAGAAGGTCTCCGCGTCCGTCGAAGCCTGGATCGACGCCGGCAAGTAGTCCGTACGCCCCCTTTTTCCGAAACCCCCAACCCACCCACACACCATGAACAAACTCGCTCTCGCCGCCCTCTGCGGCATCGCCTTCGTCGGCCCCGCCTCCGCACAGGAGGTCGCCGCCCCGCCCCCCGCCTCCCCCGCGCAGACGGACGCCGCCGCGCTCCAGACCACCGTCTCCCAGCCCGCGATCGACCAAGTCCTCACCGAGCCCGACGGCGTCGCCATCGGCCTCAAGGAGGACGGCTCGTTCCAGATCTTCGCCCGCGGAAGCGGCGTCTACGACTTCGACGACCCGAGCGAGCTCGCCTCCGCCCGCACCGAGGCGACGCTGAACGCCAAGGCCAACCTCGCCAAGTTCATCAAGGAGAAGGTCTCCGTCGAGGAGGGCATCACCGACGTCGTCCAGAAGACCAAGACCCTCCAGGGCAACGGCCAGATTCAGACCAAGGTCGCCTCGACCGACGAGATCAAGACCATGGCCAAGGCCATCACGTCCTCCGCCGAGGAGATTCTCCAGGGCGTCATCACGCTCCGCGAGCAGAAGGCCCCCGGCTCCGGCACGGGCGGCCAGCTCCAGGTCACCGTCGGCATCTCCTCCAAGACGCTCGAGGCGGTGCGCCGCCTCACCGGCCAGCCCGTCCAGGCTCCCGCTGCTCCCGCGGCCGGCCCCGTCCAGCCCGCCGTCGCCCCCGTGAACAACCAGGGCTACATCCACAACGCCGCCACGGACTTCTAATCCGGTCGTGCGGCGGACGCGGCGCCCTGCGCGCAGCGTCCGCCGCCGCGCTTCGCGCCGCGCCTCCTGCGCGGCGCGAAGCGATCGGGCCTTCGGCATGAAACGCGACCTTCTTGCGGTTCTCTCCGCGTTCGTCCTCTTCCTCGCCTCCCCCGCCGCGCGCGCGTGGGACGAGCTGGGGCCCCTCGCCGAGGCGCGCCGGGCCGATCCCGCGTTCTTCGCGAAGGGCGCCGTCCATCGCACCGAGGTGGACGGCGCCGAGCACTGGGTCTTCACGGGGGACAGCGATCTGCGCGACGGCTTCGAGGGCCTTTCCGACACCGAGCGCTACGCCGAGGCGGCGCTCGACGCGCGCCGCAATCTGCTGCGGCACGTCACGGGCGGCTCGCGGAACGCCACGGCCGAGGTCTCCGGCATCGTCGTCGCCTATCGTTTCGCGGACGGCACCGCCCGCCGCGTCGTCTGCCTCGTCCCCGTCGAGAACATCCGCGTGGTCTCCGCCGTCCCCGCGCCGAAGCCGGCGATTCCCGAGGCGTCGGAAACGCCCGCGGCACCCGCCGCTCCGGCCGCTCCGGCCGCTCCGGCTCCGGCACCTGAGCCGGCCGCGCCCGCGGCATCCGTCGCTCCCGCTCCGGCTCCGGCACCGGAGCCGGCCGCGCCCGCGGACCCCGCGGCGGAATCGGTCTCCGCCACGCCGGATCGACCGGTTCCGGAACGATCCGCAACGCCTTCGCACGCGGATCCCGATCTGCCACGGTTCTCCCCGCCGGCGCTCGCGGTGCCGACTCTGCCCGTTTCGCCCGCCGGCGGCTAGCCTAGGCGGAGCAGAGGGAGCGTGCGAGGAGGGGGAGGCCGGGGTCGCGCGCGCCGAGGGTGGCGAGGAGGTCGCCGGGGCGGGCCCAATGGGAGGCGAGGAGGCGCGCCGCCTCCGGCGTCGCCACGCATTCCGCGTGCAGGCCGAGGTCCTCCAGATCGTCGGCGAGGTCCTCCGAGCGAACCGAGCGGTCAGCCGTCCCGCCCGCGTCGAAGACGGGCAGCAGCACCAGGAGGTCGGAGGGGCGCAGCTCCGCGGCGAACATCGCGGCCAGGTCGGCGCGCATCGCGCGAAGCGGCCCGTAGCCGTGCGGGCGCCAGATCGCGCAGAGTCGCTCGCTGCGCTCGCGCAGGGCGCGGATCGTGGCGCGCAGCTTCTCGGTGTTGTGCGCATAGTCGTCGACGACGCGGACGCCGTCCGGCCGCGCGCCCACCAGCTCCATGCGCCGCGCGAGGCCGCGGAACGACGCGAGGGCGGGGGCGAACGATGCGCGCGGCGCGCCGAGCGCGAGCGCCATGCGGCAGGCCAGGAGCGCGTCCTGCGCGTGGTGCAGGCCGGGGAGGGGGAGGGCGAGGCGCTCCCCCTCGAACGGGAACGAGACCGACCAGTCGCCCTCCTCGGCGCCCTCCGGCGGCGGCTCGCCGCGCGCGTCGACGACGGGGCCGCGGACCTGCGAGAGGAAGCGGTCGAAGAGCGCGTTCGTCTCGTCGAGCGGGAAGTGGTCGGCCGAGGCGTTGAGCAGCAGCGCCGCGTCGGGCCGGAACGCGAGGATCTGGCGCGAGCTCTCGTCGACCTCGGCGACGCAGAGCGGGCCGTCGCCGCGCAGCACGGCGCCCGTGCGCGCGGGGCCGGCCCAGTTGAGGCACGGTGCGCCGTTCACGACGGCGGGGGAGAGGCCCGCGCAGGCGAGCAGATGGCCGAGGATCGCGGTCGTGGTCGACTTGCCGCTCGTGCCGGCGACGGCGACGAGCCGCCGTCGGGAGAGCAGGGCGGAAAGGGCGTCCGCGCGGCGCTGGACGGGGATGCCGAGCCGGCGCGCGGCGACGAGGTCCGGGTTGTCGTCCTCCACGGCGACGGACGCGACGACGCGGGCGGTGGCGGGGGAGACGCCGGAGCCGTCCTGCGGGAAGAGGGCGACGCCCTGCGCGCGGAGCGCGGCAAGGGAGGGGACGGGCGTTTCGGCGTCGAGGAAGCGGTCGGAGCCGGTGACGGCCTCCCCGGCGTCGAGGAGGGCCTCGGCGAGGGCGGACATGCCGGTGCCGGCGATGCCGACGAGGTGGGAGGGGCGGGATTGCATGGCGGTGGGTGTCGCGGGATGTCCACGGAGCATACCAGAAACCGGCCCCGAACGGAATCCCGGAATGCGTCCGGAATTTGTTCTTGTTCCGCCGCGGGCGTTCCGGTATGATGGACGCCAGAAGGAATTTCCGCCATGAGACCGTTCCCCCTTTCCCTTTCCGCCGCCTGTCTTCTCGCCGCCGGCGCCGCCTTCGCCGCGCCGAACCCCGCCGCCGGGGCGGTTGCCGCGACGGTGCTCTCCTCCGCGGGCGGCGCCCGCTGGATCCTCGCCGAGCCCGGTCCGCTCGCGGACGCGCTTGAGGCCGCGGCGGGGAAGGACGGCCCGCGCGTGCTCCGCGTCCGGGGCGGGGAGGGGCCCTCCCTCGACGCGCTCGCGTCCGCCGCGGCGGCGATCCCGCAGCCGCGCGTCCGCGCCGCGCTCGACCTCGGCGCGGCGCCGTTCCTCCTCGCGTGGATGCGCGAGGACCCCGCCGCCGCCTGCTCCAACGTCGTTCTGGCGGCGCTGCCGACGCTGCCCGCTGCCGCGGGCCTCGCGGCGGTGCCCGACGGCGCGGTCTTCCGCGTTGCTCCCTCCGCCCCGACGAACGCCTCCGACCTGGCGCGCCTCGCGGTGAAGGCGGAGATGTTCCGCGACGACCTCGGCGACCTGCTCGCCGGGCCGGGGCGCGACGCGCCCGCCGCCGCCGCGCTGCGGCGCCTCGCGGCGCAGCTCGCCGACCACCTCGGCTGCCTGCTCGAGCGCGGCGGCCTGCGCGAGGAGGCGATCGAGGCGTTCCGCGCGGCGGACGCCGCCGCGCCCGACGCCCCGAGCGCGCTGCTCAACCTCGCCTCGCTCGCGCGCGACGAGGGAGCCAACCTTCCGCGCCAGGAGATCGCGAAGCGCCTCGACGCGCTGGCGAAGTCGGGCGCGCAGAGCTGGACGCTGGCGCTGGACGGCGGCCCCGTCCTGCGCCCCGCGGACTTCTTCCCGGCGGGCTGGTTCTGGACGGTCTCCGGCGTCCCCGCCGCGGACACCAACGCGCTGCGCGAGGCCTTCGCCGCGATGCCCTCCGACGAGGTCCGGACGGGCGTCGCGCAGGCGTTGCGGCCCGCGCTCGCGCTGCAGGAGGGCAACGCGGCGATGCCGCTCGCGATCCTCTCGCGCCTCGGTCCGGAGGGCTGGGACGCGACGAACGCCCTCCTCGCCGCGGACCTGCTCTTCCGCTCCGCCGAGCGGGCGCGCGCGCTCCGGCTCGTCGAGAAGGCGCGGACGATGCCCGGCGCCACCGCGCCGGAGGAGCTCGATTCCATCGCGCTCGACTACCGCGCCCGCATGGGCGACGCGGCCGCGCTCCGCGAGGCGCGGCGCACCCGCGACCTCCTCGCGACCCCGCCGACCCGCGCCCGCCGGGACCGCGACCTCGCCGCCGCGGGCGCCGAGACGGACGACTTCGCGCTCGCGGCGGAGAGCTACGCCCGCCTTGCGGAAGAGGGCGGGCGGGCCAATGCCGCCGCCGGCCCCGGCGCGGCGCCGCCCTTCCCCGAGGCGGCCTGGGCGAAGACCGCCGCGAAGGGCGCCGCCGCGCTCCGCGCGGGCGACGCCGCGACGGCGAAGGCCGCGTTCGCGGCGGCCCTCGCGGGCGGCGCGACGAACGCCTGGCCGGTCCTGCGCCTGGCGCTCGTGGCCGACTTCTACTCGGGCGATCGCGACGCCGCCGCGCCGCACGCCGAGGCGCTGCTCGCGCTGCGGCCGTACGACCATTTCGCGAACTTTGTCCTTGCGAACCTCGCCGCGGCGGAGAAGAACTACGCCAAGGCGCAGGTCCACTTCCAGCTCAGCCTCTCGGAGAAGGCGACGTGGCTCGCGCTCAACGACTACGCCTCGCTCCTCTCGGCGGTCGGCAATCCGGCCCTCGCCGAGAAGATGGCGCGCGACGCCATCCAGGCGAGCGGCGGCGGCGTCCCCGCGGTCCACGACACGCTCGGCGAGGCGCTCTTCGCGCAGCGGCGCTTCGCCGAGGCGGCCGACGCCTTCCGGACCGCCGTGGCGGGGTCCGGCGCGGAGGTCGACCCCCGCTTCCGCCTCCACCTGGCCGAGGCGCTCGCCGCGCTCGGCGACAAGGCCGGCGCGAAGGCGCAGATCGCCGCCCTGGGCGTCGCGCCGCAGCTCGACGACGACGAGCGCACGCGCCTCGACGCGGTCCGCGCCGCCGCCGCCGAATAGACTCCGGATTGTCAGTC
>CAMOEO010000030.1 GCA_946612175.1 uncultured Verrucomicrobiota bacterium | reverse complement strand
GCGTGCAGGAATCGGTCCTGCGGCAGTTCGCCGAGGCCGGCGCCGACGGCGTCAACTTCAACCCGTCCGACATGCGCGCGATGATGGGCGACCCCGGCGAGATCCTCCGCTGGAAGCGGATGCTCGCCAACGCCGGCGTGTCGTTCCGCGACGCCCACGCGCCCTACGGCACGCTGCAGGACCTGAGCTGCCCCGTGCCGGAGCTCTTCCCGCACATGGTGGAGATGCACGCGCACTGCCTCCGCCTCTGCGCGGAGTTCGGCGTGGGCTCCAGCACGATCCACGTGGGCCGGCCGACGTCCTACTGCACCGACACCGCCATCCTGCACGCGAACCTCCTCCGCGCGCTGGAGCGGCTCCTGCCCGTCGCGGAGGAGTGCCGCTGCGTGATCTGCATCGAGAACATCTGGGACCCGAACAACACGGCCGGGATGCTGCTCGACGCGATCGAGCGCTTCCGCTCGCCGTGGCTCGGCATCTGTTGGGACAGCGGCCACGCGCAGCTCTCCCGCTCCGACACGCCGGACGTTCCCGAGCAGGCCGGCCGCGAGTCCTGGCGCAACAACGGTTGGCCGGACGGCCCCGCCGAGTGGAGCGACACGGGCGACTACCTCCGCCGCCTGCTGCCGCACATCGTCACCTGCCACCTGCATTCGAACGACCGCGTCCTCGACCGCCACTGGCTCCCGACCGACCCGCGCGGGAAGACGGACTGGGCCGCGGAGATGCCTCTCCTGCTCTCCGCCCCACGCCTGCTGCAGCTCCAGAACGAGGCGAGCGTGAACCCCGAGAACCCCTTCACGGTCCGCGAGCATGTCGAATCGCTCCGGTCGCTCGTCGAGCGCTACGGAGCCCCGGCCGCCGCCGCGACCTGATCCCGACCGCCCGGTTCCCGTGGACGCCCCCTGCCTCCTCTACGCGCCGGCCGCGCCGGGCGACGCCATCGTCGAGGCGGAAGTCGCCGGCGTCCGGCGGTTCGCCGCCGCGCGGGGCTGGGAGGTCCGCCCGGTCGCCGCCGACACGCCGGAGACGGTGCGCGACGCGATCCAGCGCGTCCGCCCCCTCGGCTGCATCGTGAACCTCTCCAACGACCGCCGCGACCTCCCGCCGTCGCTGTTCCGCGGCCTTCCGCTGGTCTATGTCCACCCGCCGCATGCGATGCGGCGGCGCGGCGTTCCGTTCGTCGCCCGCGACAACGAGGCCGTCGCGCGCTTCGCCTTCCGCGAACTCGCGTCGGGGCGCCCCGACGCCTTCGCCTTCGTCGGTTCGCGCTACAACCGCGCCTGGTCGCGCGAGCGCGAGCGCGCCTTCCGCGCCCTCGCCGCCGCGGCGGGGAAGCCGTGCGCCGTCTTCCCGCCGCGTCCGACGGAGCCCGACGCGCCGCGCGCCGCGCGCCTGGCGGCCTTCGCCGCGTCGCTTCCGCGGCACGCCGCCGTCTTCTGCGCCTCGGACGTGACCGGGGGGGAGTTCCTCGCCGCCTGCCGCACCGTCCGGCGCGCCGTCCCGCGTGATCTCGCCGTCGTCGGCGCCGACAACGTCGTGGCGCTCTGCGAAAGGCTCCGCCCTTCGCTCACGAGCGTCCAGGTGGACTTCGAGCGCACCGGCTACGTCGCCGCGCGGATGCTCGCGGCGGTGGCGTCCGGCGACGTCGCGGCCGACGGCGCCGCCGTCCTCATCGGACCGCTCCTCGTCGTGCGCCGCGAATCCACGCGCGGGCGCGGTCGCCGGGAGCCCCGCATCGCCGAGGCCGTCGCGATGATCCGCGCGGAAGCATGCACCGGACTCGACGCCGCCACGCTCGCCGCGCGCTTCCCCGGCTCGCGCCGGCTCTTCGAGATGCGGTTCCGCGAGGCGATGGGGCACAGCGTCCTCGACGAAATCCTCGAGGTGCGCCTCGAAACGGCGAAAAGCCTTCTCGCCCACGGGAAGGTCTCGCTCTCCGTCATGGCGGCCTTCTGCGGGTTTTCCGGCTATCCGGCGCTGCAGAAGGCGTTCCGCTCGCGAACGGGCCTGACGATGTCCGCCTGGCGCAAGCGCCATTTCGCGTAGAAAGTTTTCGCAAAAGTTTATTTTTCCGCCCCGCGATATGCTACAATCGTTCGCGGGTCTCGGGACAAGGGACTCCGGACATTCCGGAGGATCCGGGCATCCCGGCCGACCCTTCAGGACGTCACCGACCATGAAATTCATCCGCACAGCTCTCCTCGCCGGCCTGCTCGTCGCGGCCGTTTCCGCCCGGGGCGCAGATCCCGGCGCCGCGATCCCGCCGCCGCCCGTCGCGCGCGTCGCCCTCGTCGGGGTCGACGGCCTCGGCGTCCGCAACATCCCGTGGGACGCGATGCCGAACCTCGCCCGCCTGCGCGACGAGGGGCTCTACGCCGTGGGGCGCTGCGGCTACCCCACGCTCTCCGCGCCGAACTGGACGTCTGTCTTTTCCGGCGTCCCGATCGAGCTGCACGGCGTCCGCGACAACTCCGGCGCGCCGAAGGTCGAGCCGTGGCGCTTCTCCCCGGCCCTGCCCGACGTCTTCTCCGAAATCCGGCGCCAGGCGCCGGACGCCTTCACCGTGAGCGCCTACCCCTGGAAGGGGATCGGCTGGTGCCATGCGACCAACGCCGTGAGCGAGACGCGCCTCTTCGGCGGAACGGCCGACCAATACGTGAAGCGCGACGCGGCCGCCGTCGACTGGGCGCTTTCCTTCCTGCCCCGCAATCCCCGGCTCGCGCTCTACTACCAGGGGCAGGTCGATTCGGCGGGCCACCGCTTCGGCTGGGGGAGCCCGGAATACACCAACGCCTGCCGCAACGTCGACGCCAACCTCGGCCGCCTCGTGGAGGCCCACAAGGCCGCCGGACTGTGGGAGGACACCGCCTTCGTCTTCGTCGCCGACCACGGCGGCCACGACAAGACGCACGGCGACGCCTCGATGGTGTGCTTCGAGGTGCCGTTCCTCGTCGCCGGCCCCGCGACGAAGGGACTGCGCCTGCGCGAGCCGGTCGTCCTCGCCGACACCGCTCCGACAATTCTCGCCCTCCTCGGGCTCGATGTTCCCGAAGCCATGCGCGGTCGCCCGGCCGCCGCGGCATCCGCCCCTTCCCGCTAGCCCGGACCGACACCGCCCCTCCCGACATGAAAGCACTCCTCCTTTTCGGCCTTCCGTTTCTCCTTGCGCTTGCGGGGCCGGTTGCCGCCGCCGCGCCCGCCGCAACCGCCTGGGACCTCGACCCCGTCGCCTGGCGGCGGGACGCGGACGGCGCCTTCCTCTCCTCCCACACGGGCCGCGCGCTCGCGCCGGCGCCGAAGGGCCGCCGCGTCGTCGTGACCGCCCGCGTCACGCCGGAGCGATCCTCCGATCCGGAGTATTCCTCGATGGGCGTCGGCGTGTTCGACGATCTCGACCGCTACTGGAACTTCGCGGTCCTCAAGGGGCCCGACGCCAAGGGCGCCTGGCACCGCTACGAGATCAAGGCGATGTCCGAAGGCGTCTGGGGCGGCGAAGAGACGCGGATGGACCGCACCGTCAACAAGCGCAGCGCCGAATGGAGCTGGGGGCAGGCCGTCGACCTCGCGCTGTCGTTCGCGCCGGACCGCGTCGAGGGCGTCGCCCGCGACGCCAAGACCGGCGCCGAACTCTACCGCGGCGTCCTCGTCCCGAGGAACGGCGCCGAGCTTCCCGTTCCCGCCGGGCGCCCGTGCCTCTTCGTCTCCGGCGAGATGCGAGGCCGCGTCGAGAACGTCGAGTGGACGGTCGAGGACGAAGTTCCCGAGCAGACGCGCGCGTTTCCCGCCTACCGGCCCGTCGGCCCGGACACGGGCCTGCGCGGCACCGCGACCGGCTTCTTCCACATGGAGAAGATCGACGGCCGCGACTGGGCGGTCGACCCGCTCGGCCGCGCCACGGTCCTCGCCGGCACCGACTGGTGCAACCCGCAGGGCTCGATGTGCGAGAAGCTTGGCTACCGCCCCTACGGGCGGTGGGTGAGCGAGCACTACCCGTCCGTGGACGCATGGGCGGAGGAGACCGCCGCGCGCCTCGGCGCGTGGGGCTTCACCTTCCTGCCGTGCGGGAGCGACGCCTCGATGCGCTACCGCACGCTCGCCCACGCGAACGCGGCGGACCGGCTCTACTTCTCGCACCGACTCTGCGTCGCCGATTCGGACTGGTGCATCGCCGAATACAAGCGCTCGCCCTGCACCGCGTTCCCCAACGTCTTCCACCCGGAGTTCCAGGCCGCGTGCGACTGGTGGGCGCGCCAGCGCTGCGCCCCCAACCGCGACGACCCGTGGCTCGTCGGCTACTTCATCGACAACGAACTGGCCTGGTGGGGCGACGTGAGCGAGAACAAGGCCGGCGGCCTCTTCGACGCCGTGGCGAAGAAGCCCGACGCCCACCCCGCCAAGCAGGCGCTGCTGGCCTTCTTGAAGGACCGACTTACAGCCGCCAAAGGCGGCGACTTACAGCCCGCAGGGCGACTTACAGCCGCCAAAGGCGGCGATTTAATCCGCCGCGCCTCCCCGGCCGACAAGCTCGCCTTCCTCCGCCTCGTCGCGGAAAAATACTTCTCCGCCGTGACCTCCGCCATCCGCAAGGCCGACCCGAACCACATGGTGCTGGGCTGCCGGTTCGCGGGCGGTCCGAAAGGCGTCGATCCGGTCGTGATGGAAGCGGCCGGCAAGTACTGCGACGTCGTGTCCTTCAACCACTACCCGTGGGTCGACCTCGACGAAGGCTCCGTCTACGACTCCCGCGCCAACCGCGTACCGGCCGCCGACCTCTACCGCGCCGCGCACGAACGGGCGAAGAAGCCGCTCCTCCTGACCGAATGGAGCTTCTCGGCGCTCGACACCGGGCGGCCCTGCACCTACGGCGCCGGGCAGCGCTTCCTGACGCAGGCCGAGCGCGTGGCCGCGGCGGAGACCTACGTCCGCACGCTGCTCTCGCTGCCGTTCTTCGCGGGCTACTCCTACTTCCGCTGGGTCGACCAGCCCGCGCTCGGCATCAGCAAGTACTTCCCCGAAAACACCAACTACGGCCTCGTCTCCGAGACCGGCGTCCCCTACGAGGGGCTCACGGAGATGTTCACGCGCGTCCATGGCGCCGCGGCGGCGCTGCGGGGGGCGACACTCGTGGCTGAAGCCCCGAGCACAGAACCGACTGCGGCCAAACCGCGCACCAAACCGCCAGCGGCCTCCCCCTCGGAGCGCGAGCGCTTCTTCGCCGCGGCCCGCGAAGCCGGTTCTGTGCCCGGGGCTTCAGCCCCGGGTCCGGTCGCCTTCGCCCGCGAAGGCGACCGCTGGGTCCTCTCCAACGGCCTCGTGCGCCTCTCCGGCCGCGTGGGCGGGAAGTACATGGCCGACGAGATCGCCTACGGCGGCGCGCCGGCCGTCGGGCGCTGGGGCGCGCTGTTGCAGGGCCTCCACGACGGCATCCCATACTGGGTCGACGCGACCCGCGTCACCGACGTCTCGTTCGAGGCCGACGAGGCGACCGGCATCGGCTCCGTCACGATTCGCGCCGAGGGCGGTGCCAAGGCGGGCGTGGCGGGCGGATCCGTGCCCGAGGGCGTGCGCTTCGCCTTCACGCACCGCCTCTCGCTCGCGCCCGGCTCCGCAGAGGTCCTCGCCGAAATCCTCTCCCTCGAGAACACGGGCCCCGAGCCCTTCGAGACGACGTTCCTCTTCATGCGGCCGTTCGCCGTCGAGAAGGAGCCGCAGCAAACGCGCAGCGTGCCCAATCTCTGGAAAGGCCCCGTCGAGGGCTACTGGCTGCTTTCGGACGGGTCCCGGTGGGGGATCGAGTCGCATGACCCGGGCGTGATGAAGGCGTCGCTCTGGCGCAAGGAGGGGACGACCTCCCAGCACCCCGACGTGCGGTGCCGGGAAAGCGGCCCGTTCGTCCTCGCGCCGGGCGGCGCCTACCATCCGGGCGTCCCCATGGCCGCGCGGATCCGGTTCCAGCCTCAATAAGTCTACTGTTTTCGTTCGAAACGGCAGGTTTTTGGTTGCGCCCCGTTCGCGCGGGGCAATATACTCCTCTTAAAAGGGGCGGTTTCGCCCTTTTTGCGTCCGTTCACCGATCAAAAACCGGCATTCTCCCATGAAGAGCCCACTCCTCTCCGCGGTGCTCGCCGCCGTCGTTCTCCCGCTCGCGGTCCAGGCCGCGACGCACCAGGTCGCCGCACTGTCCGACCTGGCCGGCGTCAACAAGGCCCTCCGCGTCAAGGCGGGCGACACCGTGTCGCTCCCCGTCCTCTCGGAAGGATCCTACAAGGTCACCAACGCGCGCTACGCCGAGTTCGGGCAGGACGGCGCGACGCTCACGATCCTCGAGCCGGGCATGCTCGGCGTCCAGCAGCTCGCGGCGGACGGCACGACGATCGTGACGACCGGCGCGATCCTCGTCGTGCCCGACGCGATCGGCAGCGGCCGCGTGTTCGTCTGGAACCCGACCCACTGGGACTCCGCAAACTGGTGCACGTCCGAGTCGCCGGTCTGGACGATCGTCGAGGGCGAAGGGACCGCCTCGGACTACCCGTGCCGCCCGAACGACATCGCGATCCTGCCGCGCTACGGCGACGGGGCCTACGAGATCAACGTTTCGCAGGACATCTCGCTCGGCGGGCTCATGATGGGCTCCTACATGCTCGACAAGAACATGTGGGACTACAAGTACACGATCCGCGGCAAGGACGGGGCGGCGTCCACGATCACGTTCGCGCGCTCCGACCGCGAACCCGCCTGGATCCAGTTCTGCCCGAACGGAAATTCGACGGGCGACACATTCTGGCAGATTCACCCGTCGTTCGGCGACGCCACCCATCCGATCGTTCTGCGCTGCGCGAGCGACGTCGATCTCGACCTCGGCTGGGACGGCACGGACTCCCGCGCGACGCTCGCGCGGCTGCTCCTCGGGCAGGGCTGCACCCTCGACATTCCCGAAGACCGCACGTTCACTGTCACGCACGGCAGCCCGCGCCAGGAAGCACAGCTATACTCCACCGTCGAGTTCACGGGCGCGATTTCAGGCGCCGGCACGTTCGCCAACCGCAGCCGCGCCGCCGTCCGCTTTGACGCGGACGGCACCGACTTCACCGGAGCCATCGTCGAGGCCGGCGGCGGACGCGACGACTACAACCGCGACGCCCAGACGTACTTCCTGAACTCCGACACCCTCGACGGGGCGGCGCTCTCCGTCGAGGGCTATGTCACGCGGCAGGACTACCGCACCTTCAACCCCGTACAGGCCGCCGGCTTCGCCCGCTTCGGTCTGGACCACACCTGGCCCGGCCAGGACGAGATCGGAAACCGCCTCCCCGGCCGCGCCGTCGTCCTGAACGGCGGCCGGCTCGAGCTCCATCCCGAGCAGAAGACGTGGAGCGAAGGCGCCCAGGTCCTCTACGAGACGGACTTCCTCGCCGTCTCCAACGGATACAGCTACGTCGACGCCAACGGCCAGGGGAACACGGCCTATCCCGAAGTGGCCGTCTCCATGGCGGACGGACTCCACGCGAACAACGCCACGCTCTATCTGCGCAGCAACCGGATGTGGATCAACCACGGCGAATATTGCGAGCGCATCACACTTTCGTTCCCCTGGATGAAGAATGAACTCGTCGGAGGCATCATCCCGTGGTTCGCCTCCCACGACAACCACCCCGAATACGGCAGCTGGGAGGGGATGCGTTTCCCGTCGGTCGACGAGAACGGATTCCTCTACATGCCGGACTACGCGTCCGGCGATCTCTCGGGCTTTACGACGGGCGACAACGCCTATTGCAACGGGAACAGCCTCCGCCTGACCGAGGACCTGACCGTCAACTCCCTGACCGTCATGAACACCTACAACGGCGACAAGAAAATCGGCGACGGCCGGACGCTCACCATTTCGTCGGGCGGTCTCATCCTGACGGGAGGGAAGACCTGCATCGGCGAGAACAACTGGAACCAGGCCGAGCCCGCCGCCGACTGCGGCACCCTCGCGTTCGGCGCCACGGCCTATGTGTGGGCGAACAGCCCGGACGCCAACAACGCCAACCTCATCATGGCGACCGTCGTCGCCCCCTACGGGTTCGTTGCGGCCATGCCGGGCTACCTGCACCTCGTCGGCGACCAGACGGGCATCGACGGCGAGCTCGTCGTCAACGCCGGCGAGCTCACGCTGGGCAGCGGGCGGAACATGAACGGCGTCGACCTCGACCTCGGCTGCACGATCGATGTCCCGGTGCGCCTTGTCGGCGGCGGGGCCAAGCTCATCGTCCGGAAGGCGGGGTCCCTCGATCCGACGCAGCCCATCTTCTTCGAGGACATCGGCGGCTACGCTGGCAAAATCGAGCTTCCGGCCGGCGAAGAGCGGTGCCGCGAGTGCTACGTGGACGGCGTGACGATCCCGCGCGGCACCTGGGGCGCCACGGGCTCCGGCGCCGAGCACATCGACGACGTGCACTTCGCCGGCACGGGCGTGCTCAAGGTCGCCCGCGACAACCTCGTCCGCCCCACCTTCCTCCTGATCCACTGACGGTCGCCCGGAAGGGCTTGCGGACAACTCGAGCCAGCGGCTCAAGTTGTCCGGGATCCGCCGCTACTGCGCGACGCGCGGGTGGGAGGTGCGCCCGCAACGGTCCTCAGCACGCTTCCGCGCGCGAGGGGCTCGCTTCTCTTTCGGGTCAGATTCGAACGGCGGCGAGCCAGGCGTCGGCGACGAGCTGGTGGCCGGCGGGGAGGAGGTGGACGCCGTCGGGCGACCAGTGTTCGGGCTTCGAGGAGCGGCAGGCCTCGTCGAAGAGGGACTGCAGCGGGATGAACGTCGCGCCGAACTCCTCCGCGAGGCGTCTCGTGAAGGCGCCGCGGATCCGCACCTCGGCGGCCAAGTTCGCGCCCGCGCCGAACGGCAGGGTGAAGGGCTCCAGCAGCACGAGCCGCACCGCGGGGAGCTTCTCCTTCGTCCAGGCGAGCAGCTCGCGGTAGATGCGCTCGGCGCGTTCCGGCTCGACGCCGTTGCCGTGCTCCTCGTGCCAGCTGTCGTTGACGCCGACCAGGATCGAGAGGATGTCGGGGGCGAGGTTGAGTGCGTCGGCCTTCCACCGGGCGTAGAGGTCGACGATCCGGTTGCCGCTGATGGCGCGGTTGACGAACTCGATGTCGTCGCGGTCCGGATGGTCGCGGAGGATGCGGGACTTGAGAAGGCCGGGATAGCCCGGGCCGACGCCCTCGGTTTCGTAGCCGCAGCCGCCGCCGGTGCGGCGGCCGCAGTCGGTGATGGAATCGCCCTGGAAAAGAATGCGCATGGATGGAGTGTCCTTGTGGTTGCTGGAGTGGGGGCCGGATTCTACCGCAATCCGGGCCGGTTGAAAAGGCGGGCCCAGCGCAGGGGCGGAACGCCGAAGCGGGACTTGAACGCCTTGCGGAAGGCGACGTCCCCGTTCCATCCGCAGAAGCCCGCGACGGCGGCGACGGAGTTCCGCCCCGCCTTCAGCAGATCGCACGCGGCGGCAAGGCGGCGCTCCAGGATCTCCGCCCCGATCGTCCGGCCGGTGGCGGCCTTGAAGCGCAGTTCGGCCGAGCGGCGCGTGCCGCCGAGGATCGCGGCGATCTCGGCGGGCCGGACGCCTTCGCACGCCCGCAGGCGGATGCGCTCCACCGCCTCGGCAACCTTCCGGTCGGGTCGCCGCAGCGCGTGGGTCGAGGCGCGGCGCACCACGCCGGCGGGCGGAACGACGACGGACCGCGGCACCGCGCCCCCGATCCGCTCCCGCAGCAGCGCGCCGGCCGCGAAGCCGAGCCGGTGAAAGTCGGGCCGGACGCTCGTGAGCGTCGGGACGCAGTTCTCGCATACCTCGGGATCGTCGTCCACGGCGACGACCGTCGCATCGCCGGGAATGTCGAGGCCGAGGCGGCCGAGCGCCGAGAGCGCGACCGCGCCGACGGCGTCCGTCACCGCGAAGACGCCGCAGGGGCGCGGCAGCGACGCGACCGCGGCGGCGATGCGGCGGTCGAGCCGGGAGGGGTCGCGGGCGTCGGCCGGCGCCGGCGACACGACGGCGAACGGGAGGCCGTGTAGCGCCGCGATGCCGCGCGCCCGCTCGCGCTTGACCGCGGCCCACTCGCGCGGTTCGAACCAGTCGACGAAGAGGATCGACGCCGGATTTCCCGCGAGGATCTCGCCGAGGGCCAGCCGCGCGATTTCCTCCGAATCGCTCTTGACCGACGGGATGCCGCGCCGCCCCGGAAGGTCGGCGCCGGGCGTCATCACGACGAACGGCAGGCCGCCGAAGTCCGCCGCGCGCAGATGGTCCGGCGCGCCGCTCGCGTCGACGATCGCGCCGCGCGGCTTCCAGAAGGAGAGAAGGCGCCGGACGTCGGGGCGGGCCGATCGGGCGTCGACGGGCTGCAGCCGCCAGTCCGCCGTCCGGGCGAAGGCGGCGATGCCCGCGTATTTTTCCCGCCACGTGCCGAGAACGCCGGTCCGGAAAACGAGGATGTCGTCCATGGTCCGGCATTCTACCACATTTCGTTTTGGTTATGAAACAACTTTGTTTCCGGTTATGGACGGACGCTCGTCGGCATGGTAGACTCCCCCCCTTGAAACGACGCATGCGAACCAGGGAGTCGAAAGCATGGCACGAAACGTTCGGATGGCGGGTTCCTCGCACGGAATCGGCGAACCCATGAACGGACTGGACGTCCTCGAAACCGGCGGCGAGGGCTATCGCCGCATCGTGAACAACGCGAAGTGGACGCTCGCGACGCTCAACTACGCCGAGCGCTTCGACGAGCGGAACCTCTCCGCGCTGGAGCGCCACAACGCCACGGACGAGACCTTCGTCCTGATCACGGGCGAGGCGACGCTCCTCGTCGGCCCCAAGGCCGAGCGCGTCCCGATGGAGCCGCTCAAATACTACAACGTCCGCGCCGGCGTCTGGCACCACATCCTCGTGACGCCCGGCACGCGCGTCCTCGTCGGCGAAAGCGCCGACACCTCCCTCGCCAACAGCGACTACCTCGACCTCGCCACGGGGAAGGTCTTCCGGAAACGCCCCGCGTTCGAGGAGGTCCTGCCGGGCACGTTCCTCCTGAAGGTCCCGTTCGGTCCCGTCTGGACGGGCATCCTCCTCGTGCGCGGCGAAAAGAACGTCCTGATCGACTCGTCGCACCTTCCCCCCGAGAACTACCTCGTTCCCGCGCTCGCCGATCTCGGCCTCGCGCCCGCCGACATCGACTGGCTGCTCTGCACGCACGTGCACGGCGACCACATCGGCGGACACCACGCCCTGCACGAAACCTACGGCGTCAAGGTCGCCACGCCGGCGTCGGCCGCCGACGCGCTGCGCGACCCGGTGAAGGTCGCGATCCGCGTCCGTACGCGCTTTCCGCGCAACTCGCCGCCGCCGCAGTCGTACCTCAAGGGCGTCGAGCCCGACAAGCTTCTCGCCGAGGGCGAGCTCCTCGAAGGGCGCTTCCGCGCCATCCCGGCGCCGGGCCACGACGACGACTGCCTCGTCTGGCTCGACACCGCCACGGGGACGGCCTTCACGGGGGATTCGCTCCAGGGCAACGGCACGCCGACGCAGGGCGTCGCGTTCTACCGCGACCTTCCGGCCTACCGCGCCACGCTGGAGCGCCTTGCCGGCGAGCCCATCGAAAACCTCGTCTGCGGCCACCTCTACGACGGCATCGGCGACGTCGTGCGCGGCCGGGAGGCGGTCGCCGCGGCGATCCGCTACAGCGCCGACCGCGTGGCGCTCTACGGCGAGCGCATCGCGGCGTATCTCGCCGAGGGGGTACCTGCCGAGGAGGAGCCCGTCTCCCTCGCGCGCAAGCTCATCGGCGAAGTCGGCTGCGGCATGCCCGACGCCCTCTTCCTCGCGCTGCACACCGTAAGCGAGCATCTCCGGGAGCGGTTGCCCCCGCGTAGCCCTAGCCATTCTAGCGCCCCTAGCGGCTCTAGCGCTTCTAGCGCTTCTAGCGACTCTAGCGTCCCTAGCCGCTCCGCCCTCCGCGATGCCGGCGACCCCTACTGGATCGACGTGCGGACCGCCGGCGATTTTCTGGGCCTTCCCGACAGGACCGTCCTCCACTCCGGGCCGCCGATCGAATACGCGCGCATGTGCGTCCTGCACCGGCGCGGCATGGTCTCCGCGTGTCTCTTCGAGGGCTGGGCGAAGACCCCCGCCGAGGCGGAGCGGCTGCTGGAGCGCGGCGAAATCCGCTGCGAGGCCGCATGCGACTACGCGACGGTCGGAAGCGGCACGGGCATCGTCACGGCGCACGTGCCGCTCCTCGTCGTCGAGGACCGCGAGAGCGGCGGGCGCGCGGGGGTATTCCCCGGCGAAGGTCGCTTCGGCGGCGGCTTCTGCGGCTGGGGCGTCTACTCGCCCGAAATCGCGGCGAACCTCGCGTGGATGCGCGATGCGCTCTTTCCGCCGATCGCGGCCGTCTTGCGGGAGGCGGGCGGATTTCCGATGAAGGCGCTCTTCGCGGAGGCGCGCCGCATGGGCGACGAACTGCACTCCTGCCAGAAGGCGATCGACGCGCTGTTCACGCGCGCCATCGTCCCCCTCGCGCTGCGCTGCCCCAACGCGGCCGACCTGCTCGGATACTTTGCGTCCACCCCCCGCTTCACGCACAACTTCGGCCAGGCCGCGAGCCGCGCGCTGCTGCTCGGGCTGGAAGGGCAGGGGAGGGGAGGCTTCCTGACGGCGGCCGGCGGCAACGGCGTCGAATACGGCGTCAAGTTCGCGGGCTCGCCGGAATGGCGCACGGCCCCTGCGCCGATGATCGAGGGGCCGTATCTCGTCCCCGGCGCGAAGCGCGAGAACCAGCTCCCGTGGATCGGCGACAGCTCCATCACCGAATGCCGCGGCTGGGGCGGGCAGATCCGCCCCGTCAACCCGGACCACGGCGTCGCCGGAGCCGGCCCGGTGATCAACGGCGGCATGATCGACCGCAACGGCGGCTGGATGGGCGCGGGCTCCACCCGCATGCCCGACGCCTGCCTCGCCTGAGCTTCTCCGTTGCGGCGGAAGGGGGCATCTGGTAAAATGCCCGCCATGACACCGCGAATCCAGAAGCTCCTCGACTTCACCTTCGACCGGCGGCAGGACGCCCTCCGCCGCGACGCGGACTGGGCCCCCCTGCTCGCGCGCTTCGTCGCCGAGGGCGCGCCCGACGAGGCGCGCGCCCGCATCGGCCTGCAGGAGATGCTCCGCGCCGAGGGCGAGTCCCCCGCGTTCCTCGACGGCGAGCGCATCGCCCTCACGCGCACCGTGCGCCAGGTCCCCGACCTGCACACGGAGGCGGAGATGGACGCGCGCCGCGCCGCGGGCACGGCCTTCGGCGAGAAGGGCGTCGTCTTCAACCTCACCGCCGACTTCGGCCCCGCGATCCGCGACGGCCTCGACGCCCGCCTCGCGCAGATGCGCGCGCGCCTCGCGCGATGCCGCGCCGAGAACGACGCGGAGGGCGTCTCGTTCCTCGAGAACGCGATCCTCTCCGTCGAGGCCGTCCTCGCGTTCGTCGAACGCTACCGCGCCGCCGCCGAGGCGCGCGGGCTCGCGGACGTCGCCGAGACGCTGGCGCGCGTCCCGCGGTTCGGCGCGCGCACCTTCCGCGAGGCGCTCCAGGCGCTCCGCGCCCTGCACTACGCGATGTGGTGCGAGGGCGAATACCACTGCGGGCTCGGCCGCATCGACCAGTACCTGCTGCCGTACTACGAGGCCGACCTCGCGGCCGGGCGGCTCGACGAGGACGGCGCGCTGGAGCTGCTGGAGGAGTTCTTCGTCGCCTGCAACCGCGACAGCGACCTCTACGTCGGCGTCCAGCAGGGCGACAACGGCCAGTCCGTGATGCTCGGCGGCGTGACGCGCGACGGCGCCCCCGCGTTCAACGGACTCTCGCGGCTCTGCCTCAGGGCCTGCGGGGAGCTCCGGCTCGTCGACCCGAAGATCAACCTGCGCGTCGACCGGTCGACGCCGATCGAGATCTTCCGCCTCGGCACCGAGCTCACCGCCAGGGGGCTCGGCTTCCCGCAGTACGCCAACGACGACGTCGTGATCCCCGCGCTGGAGAAATGGGGCTACGCCCCCGAGGACGCGCGCGACTACACCGTCGCCGCGTGCTGGGAGTTCGTGATCCCCGGCTGCGGGATGGACATCGACAACATCGACGCCGTCTCGTTCCCCGGCGCGCTGGACGCCGCGCTTCGCGCCCTCTGCTCGCGCGGCGCGGAGGACGGTATCGGCTACGACGCCGTCGAGGCGGCGTTCCTCGCGGAAATCCAGCGGCGCGCGGACGCCCTCGTGGAGAAGTACCGCCACGTCGAGATCCTGCCCGGACCGTTCGTCTCGGCGATCTCGACGGGCTGCGTCGAGCGCGCCCGCGACATCTGCAGGGGCGCGAAGTACAACAACTTCGGCATCCACGGGACGGGCATCTCCGTCGCGGTGGACTCGCTCGCCTCCGTGCGCGAGCTCGTCTTCGAGAAGAAGCTCGTGACGCTCCCGGAACTGGTGGGGCTTCTCGACACGGACTTCGCGGGACGCCCCGACATCCTCGCCGCCGCGAAGGCGGCGCCGAAGATGGGCAACGCGGACCCGCGCGCGGACGAGATCGCCAAGCGCGCGATCGCGTTCTGGGGCCGCGCCTTCGACGGGAAGAAGAACGACCGCGGCGGCGTGTTCCGCCCCGGCACCGGCTCGGCGATGTACTACGTGTGGCACGCGCGGGAGATCCCCGCCTCGCCCGACGGGCGCCTCTCCGGGCATCCCTTCCCGGCGAACTGGGCGCCTTCGCTCGACGTCCCCGTGAAGGGGCCGGTCTCCGTCGTGCGCAGCTTCACCGAGCCGGACCTGGGGCCGGTCTGCAACGGCGGTCCGCTCACGATCGAGATCCACGACAGCGCCTTCGCGATGCCGGACGGCGTGGACAAGGTTGCCGAGCTCGTGCGCTTCTTCGTGCTGCGCG